>CAYUAX010000025.1:0-36737 GCA_964442845.1 uncultured Bifidobacteriaceae bacterium
GAGCGATCGACGGGGACGGGGCGCCGGCGGATCACCGGCCGCCGAGCAACGCGCGCATGCGGTCGATTTCCATGCGCTGGTCGGAATCGACGTCGGCGGCGAAGGCGTTGATGTCGCCTTCCTGGCCGGCGCCGGGGGTCTTGAACAGATCCTCCACCATGCTGAGGGCGCCCTCGTGGTGCTGGATCATGAAGCGGAGGAAGAGCTTGTCGAAGGCCTCACCGGTGGCGGCGGTGAGTTCGGCCATCTGCTCGGGCGTGAGCATGCCCGGCATCATGCCTTCGTGGGTGTGGTGCGCGTGCTCGGACGGCACCTCCTGGTTGCGGGCGCGCAGCCAGCTGCGCATCATCTCGATCTCGTCGGCCTGCGACACCGCGATGCGCTGACCGAGCAGCTTCATCTCCTCGCGCGACGTCCGGTCGGCGATGAGCGCGGTCATCTCGAGCGCCTGCGCGTGGTGGCCGATCATGCCCTGCATGAACTTCACGTCGGCCGGCGTCGCCTGCACCTTCGACAGATCGCTGGCGGCCTCGGGCGTGAGGACGGTGTTGGCCTGTCCGGGCGCACCAGGCTGGATGATCGGTGTGCCCGCCGATCCGGCGGCGCTGCGGCAACCGGCGGCGGCGACCACGATCAGGAGGAGGGCGGCGAGGCGGCGGGACATGGGGCTGGCTGAAGGATACACAGGAAGCGCACCCCCCGGCCACCGGCTGGGACCGCTGGCGGGACGGCGGCCCGGGCGCCAGGTTCCTGACGAGGCACGGCGCCGCCGCGTACCCGGCACCGCGCCGAAGTCATCTGAGTTTCTAACCATTTCCTCATGAGTCGTCCGGAGCGGCGGCGTAGAGTCGTCTCCGGTCATTCGATGTTCGAGTCAGGAGGTCAGGTCATGTTCGTCACGTCACGTCGGATCGCACTCGTCGCCGGCGTCGTCAGCGTGCTGAGTGGTCCGTGGGCCGCGGCCCAATCCCAGCCACCGGCCGCCGCCACCCACAAGCACTACGAAGCCGCCCCCCAGGCCAGCCAGCCAGGGCCCAACGGCGAACTCGCCCCGCGGCTGCAGAACCTGGGCACCCACACGTTCCCGGTGAGCACCAAGCGGGCCGACGCGCAGCGCTTCGTCAACCAGGGCCTCAACCTCGCCTACGCCTTCAACCACGCCGAGGCGCGGCGGGCGTTCCGTGAAGCGGCGCGTCTGGACCCGAACCTGGCCATCGCCTACTGGGGCCAGGCGCTGGTGCTCGGCCCGAACATCAACGCGGTGATGGAGCCCAACGAGGAGCCGCACGCCTACGAGCTGGTGCAGAAGGCGCAGTCGCTCAAGGGCCGGGCCTCGCCGAAGGAGCGCGCGCTCATCGACGCCCTCGCCAAGCGCTACTCGGGCAGCGCCGACCACCGCGTCGCCAACGACGCCGCGTACGCCGACGCGATGCGCGGGGTCCACAAGCAGTTCCCGGCCGATCTCGACATCGCGATGCTCTACGTGGAGTCGATGATGGATCTGCGCCCGTGGGGCTACTGGATGCCCGACGGCCGGCCGCACGAGGGCACCACCGAGATCGTCGCCCTCACCGAGGACGTGCTGCGCCGCAACCCGAAGCATCCCGGCGCGCTGCACATGCTCATCCACCTGCTCGAGCCGACCACCACGCCGGAGCGGGCCGAGAAGGCCGCCGATACGCTGATGCCGCTCATGCCGGCGGCCGGCCACATGGTGCACATGGCCTCGCACATCTACCAGCGCGTCGGCCGCTACGCCGACGCGATGAAGAGCAACCAGCTGGCCATCACCGCCGACGAGGACTACATCACGCAGTGCCGGGCGCAGGGCCTGTATCCGATGGCCTACTACCCGCACAACATCCACTTCCTGTGGTTCGCGGCGACCGCCGACGTGCAGTCGGCCGTCGCCATCGACGCCGCGGTCAAGGTGGCGGCGAAGATCCCCGACACGGTGCTGGCGGAGCTGCCGCTGACCGCCGGCTTCCGGGTGACGCCCTACTGGGCCAACGTGCGGTTCGGCCGCTGGGCCGAGATCCTGAAGGAGCCGGCGCCGCCCGACACCAACGTGTTCATGACCGCGGCGTGGCACTTCGCGCGCGGCATGGCGCTGGTCGCCACCGGCAAGACCGCCGAGGCCGAGCAGGCCCTGGCCACGCTGACGCCGATGCTCGCGCATCCGTCGCTCGACAACCCGAACTTCTCGCCCAACACCGGCCGCGCGATCATGAGCATCGCCCCGGCGGTGCTGGCCGGGGAGATCGCGGCCGCCAAGGGCGAGTTCGACAAGGCCATCGCCAGCCTCGAACACGCCGTGCGCCTCGAAGACGCGCTGGTCTACACCGAGCCGTCGGAGTGGGCCTACCCGCCGCGCCACACCCTGGGCGCGGTGCTGCTCGAAGCCGGTCGGCCGGGCGAGGCCGAGACCGTCTACTGGGAGGATCTGAAGCGCAACCGCGAAAACGGCTGGGCGCTCACCGGCCTGGTGCAGGCGCTGCGCGCGCAGAAGAAGGACGCGCAGGCGGAGATCGTCGAGGCGCGGCGCAAGGCGGCGCTGGCCCGTGCCGACGTCACGCTGACGGCGTCGCGCTTCGGGCGCGCGCCGATGGCGACGGCGGCGGCCGCCGGAGGCCAGCGTTGAGCCTGGCAGTGGCCGCGGCGATGACGGTGGCGAGGCTGACCCTCGCCACCGGCGTCACCCTGGAGTACGTGGAGCGCGGCGACCCGACCGGGACGCCGATGATCTTCCTGCACGGCGTCACCGATTCGTGGCGGTCGTTCGAGCCGGTGTTGCCGCACCTGCCGGCGTCGATCCGCGCGTTCGCGATCACGCAGCGCGGACATGGCGGCTCGAGCAAACCCGACGGCGACTATGCCTACGGCGACTTCGCCGCCGACGTCGCCGCCTTCATGGATGCGAAGGGCCTGCGCTCGGCGGTGATCGTCGGCCATTCGATGGGCGGGCTGGTCGCGCAGCAGTTCGCCCATGCCCATCCGACCCGCGTGCGCGGACTGGTTCTGCTCGGCACGTTCGCGACCATCAAGGGCCACGCCGGAGTCCAGGCGATGTGGGACAGCACGCTGGCGACGCTCTCCGACCCGGTGGATCCCGCCTTCGCGCGCGAGTTCCAGGAGAGCACGCTGGCCCGGCCCATTCCCGCCGGCCAGCTCGACACGTTCGTGGGCGAGAGCCTGAAGGTGCCGGCGCGAGTGTGGCGGGCGGCGTTCCGCGGCTTCCTCGACAACGACGTCGCCAGGGGCTCTGGCCCGATCGCCGCCCCGGCGCTCATCGTCTGGGCCGACAAGGACGGCTTCGCCGACCGCGACGCCCGCGATCGACTGGCCGCCAGTCTTCCCGGCGCGGCGGTGGTCGAGTACAGCGGACACGGCCACGCCATGCACTGGGAGGACCCGGCGCGCGTCGCGAGCGACATCGCCGGTTTCGTCGAACAGGTACGGAGGGCGGCTCGTTAGCGCCGCCGCGTACTCCAGATGGGAAGGACACGGGAACCATGGACCGGGTAATCGAGACGGGAGCGCCGGCGTTCGGCGTGCGGGGCCGGCATTCTGCCGGGGTGACGGTGCTGACGGCGGTGGGCCGGCTGGTGACCGGGGTCGGCGCCGCCGACCCCATGTGGCAGACAGCGCGCGACTGGCGCGGCGCCACGCGCGTGGTCGTCGACCTGGCCGGCGTGACCGCGATCGACGCTGGCGGCGCCGGCGCGCTGTTGCGGCTGCGGCACAGCGCGGCCCGCGTCGGGGTGCCGGTGACGATCGCCGCCGCGGCCCCTCGCGTGCGCCGCGTCCTGCACCTGCTCCATCTCGACACCGTGTTCGGGCTGACCGACGTGCTGGTGCCAGGCACTGAACGGTGTTCAGTGCCTGGCACCAGCCTCGGCGCCCTCTGCCGGTGCGCGTAGGCGACCCCATGGCCGCCCGTCCAGTCCGCCCGCACGACGATCGTCCGTTCGATCCCGCCGAGCTGAGCCGAGTCTTCACCGTCCAGCTTCGCGACGCGCCCGCCGAAGCACTGGCCGGCCGTCTGACCCACGCCGCCACCGGCGTCGCCGCGCACTTCGACTCCGAGGCTGAGCTGGTGGCGCTGCTGCGCGCCGAGAGCCACCGTCTGAAACAGGCGGCGCGCGGCTGACGGCGCGTCGCCCTGCCGTCGCCGACATGAGGTAGATTGCGGCCGGAGCCGTCGCTGACGGTTTCCGCCGGTCCATGCTCGACGCGCCCACCCTGGTCTTCGGCCCGTTCCGTCTCGATGTCGGCAACGCCACGCTCGAACGCGCCGGCACGCCGGTGGCGTTGACGCCGAAAGCGTTCAGCGTGCTGCACCACCTGGCGCGGCACGCCGGCCGGCTGGTGACCAAGGACGAATTCCTCGACGTGGTGTGGCCCGGCGTGTTCGTCGGCGACGCCGCGCTCAAGGTCTGCATCCGTGAGATCCGCAAGGCGCTGGGCGACGATCCGCAGGCGCCGACTTACATCCAGACGGCGCATCGCCGCGGCTACCGCTTCGTCGCGACCGTCACGCTCACGACCTCGCCGCACGCCGACGCACCGCTGGTGCACGAACAGACGGCCGCGCCGGCGATCGGGCGCGCGGTGGGCGCCGCGCCGAGCGAGCCGTTCACGCCGCCGCCGACGCGCTACGCGCAGAGCGGCGACGTCAGCATCGCCTACCAGGTGCTCGGCCACGGGCCCATCGATCTGGTCTTCGTGATGGGCTGGGTGTCGCACCTCGACTACTTCTGGCGCGAGCCGTCGTTCGCGCGGTTCCTGACCCGGCTGGCGTCGTTCTCGCGGCTGATCCTGTTCGACAAGCGCGGTACCGGCCTGTCGGATCGGGTCAGCGACCTGCCGACGCTCGAACAGCGCATGGACGACGTGCGGGCGGTGATGGAAGCGGTCGGATCCGAGCGCGCGGCGCTGATGGGCGTGTCGGAGGGCGGACCGCTGTGCAGCCTGTTCGCCACCACCTATCCGTCGCGCACGCTGGCGCTGGTGATGATCGGCAGCTACGCCCGCCGGCTGTGGGCCGCCGACTACCCGTGGGGGCCGACGCGCGCCGAACGTGAGCGCTTCTTCGACGCGATCCGCACCGGCTGGGGCGGCCCGGTGGGCCTCGAGGTGCGGGCGCCGAGCCGCGCCGCCGATCCGGCATTCCGCGAGTGGTGGAGCACCTACCTGCGGATGGGCGCCAGCCCGGGTGCGGCGCTGACGCTGACCCGGATGAACGCCGAGATCGACGTCCGCCACGTGCTCTCGGCGATCCGCGTGCCGACGCTGGTGCTGCACCGCACCGACGACCAGTGCCTCAAGGTCGAGGAGGGCCGCTACCTCGCTTCGCACATCCCGAGCGCGGCGTTCGTCGAGCTGCCGGGCGACGACCATCTGCCGTTCGTCGGCGACCAGGACGCCATGCTCGACGCCGTCGAGGCCTTCCTGGCGCGGCTGCCGCACGAAGCCGCCGGCGACCGCGTGCTGGCGACGATCCTGCGCACGCGCCTCATCCCGCGGCCCGGGGAGGCCGCAGCCCGCGATGCGTTCTTCGCGCACGCGCGCCGCGAGATCGAGTGGTTCCGCGGCCGCTGGCTCGACCGTGGGGCCGACGGATTGAGCGCCGCCTTCGACGGCCCGGCCCGGGCCATCCGCTGCGCCGCCTCGCTGGCCGCCGCGGCCTCGCGCTACGGGCTGTCGGCGTGCAGCGGGCTCCACACCGGCGAATGCGTGGACGACGGCACGTCGCTGTCCGGGCCGGCGGTGTCGATGGCCGCTGCGCTGGCCGCGCTCGCCGCCGACGGCGAGGTGCTGGTGTCGCGCACCGTGAAGGACCTCGTCGCCGGCGCCGGGCTGTTCTTCGACGACCGCGGCGCGCACGCGCTCGACGGCGACGAGCAGACGTGGCGGGTCTTCGCCGCACGCACGCTGCAGCCCGCGCCAGCCCTCTGATCGGCGCTCGCCCTCAGCGATCGCCGCCGTGCCCCTCGTGGCCGCCGGTGAGTAACCCGGCGCCGATCCCGCCGGCACCACCGGCCATCATGCCGCCACCGCCGCCGCCACCGCCGCCACCCCCAGCCCCACCACCCCCGGCACCTCGGCGGCCCTCGCCCTCGCGCCGGGCGCTGCGGCTCGGGCCCGAGGCCGGCAGTTCCACCGACGCTGGAATCGGCGGCAGGCCGAGTTGATCACGCAGGTCGCGGCGCAGGTCGTCCACCAGCGGGCCGACGTCGGCGGGCTGACCGACGACGACGGCGCGCGCGCACGCCGCCGCCAATTCCACCTGACGCGGCGACCCGAAGAGCACGATGTCGGCGAGCGCCTCTTCCACCTGGCCGCGATCGGCCTCCGCCGCCGGCGAAAACGACCCCGCCAGTGACCGGTAGGCCGCCACCAGCGACTTGAGGCGTTCGGTCTCCTGGCGGTTCTCGCGCTGGCGGTGCGTCTGCACGCGCTGCATGACCAGCACGCGGAACGCCAGCAACAGCACCGTCACGCCCAGCGAGACGATGAGGGTGAGCGGCAGCGCGCCCATGTCGATCAGTCGCATGAGTGCCTCACGCCTCGTCCCACCGGCTCAGCAGCGCGGCGCCGCGCGGCGACAGCCGGTAACCCACCTCGAGGCTCTCGGTGAGGCCGAGCGCCTTCAGCTTGCGCACGTTCGTCTTGAACGCCAGCCGCTCCTGCCCCACCGCCCGGCACAGGTCGGCGGCGCGCACACCTGGGTGGTCGCGGATCGCCTGGAGGGCGCGTCGCGTCCATGCCCCGCCCGGCGCTCGTGCATCCAGGCGCAGCAGCCGCGCGCGCAGATCCTGACGCGTCGCCTCGTCGAATCCGGTGTCGGCGCGCAGGGCCACCCGCGGGTCGGCGCCGACGGCGCCGAAGGCGATGCGATACAACGTGCCCACGGGCCAGCGTGACAGCGCGTCGAGCAGCGCCGCGCGCGAGGCGTGTCCCGCCTGGCGCGCCGCGGCGTCGGTGATGGCACGGTCGTCGACGGCGGCCACCTCGCGAATCTCGATCCGGCCGATCGCGGTGAGCAGCGTCCCGCCCGACTTCACCGACGGGCGGCGCCAACGGCGGAACGCGCAGGTGATGGTGCCCGCGGCGATGCCGTCGAGTTCGCGCGTGGTCAGGATCATCGCCGTGACGCCGTCCCGGTCAGTTCGACGCCGGCGCCGGCCGGTCGGTGACCACCGGCAGGAAGCGCGTCCACGGCCCGATGTCGTCGCGATACCGCTTGGCCATCACCCGCGCCACCTGCGCCACGTGCCCGAGGTCGTGCACGACCCAGGCCGCCAGCAGTTGCCGCAGGCTGACCCGCCCGAGCCGCGGATGCGTCGCCTGGAGGTCGAGCTGGGCGGGCGTCAACGCCCAACCGCGCAGCTCCTCGAGGCCGGCACGGCGCAGGGCGGCGAACTCGTCGAGCAGCGACGGCAACGTGCGGCCGGCGTTGCGCGTCTGGTGACGGAAACGATCGTACGGCGCGAAGCGCGCCTCGGGGTCGCCGGCGAGCACCAGCCGGGCGCGCGGCATCCAGTCCGTTTCCTCGCCGTCGATCAGATGGCCGACGACGTCGAACGGGCTGAACGTGTCCGGGCCTTCGGTGGCGCGCGTCCAGTCGGCGTCGAGGCCGCGCAGCAGCGCGTCGAGCGACGCGGGGGTACGCTCCAGCACGGCCATGGCCTGAGAGAGATCGAAGCTCATGCTCCCGAGCATAGCCGCCCCGAGGGCCCGGCGAGTCCCGCGGTGTCAGGCGCCATCGCGCACGCGGTACACCCACGCGGTGGCGCCGGAGGCCAGCGTGACCGTCTCGCGCACGAAGTCGGCGTCCCGCTCGTACTCGTCGGCCTGCGCCAGTTCCGCGTCGCTCACCGCGAAGACCATGCCGGGCACGCGATCGTCGCTGCGCCCCGGGGTGACGTTGTCGAAGTGGGTGCGGCCGGTGGACGCGCGCAGCGCCGCGTCCGCGATCGCCACCTGACCGAGCGCGAAGCCGGGCAGCACGTCCGGGCCGCCATCGAGCAGCCGGCCGAACGTGGCGCGCTGCACCGCCGGATCCTGGAGCGTGCCGTAGGAGAACAGCCGAGGCATGACCGTCAGCGCGGCAGGCCGGCGACGTCGGTCCGCACCTTGTACAAGGTCTTGCCGGCGGTGATGTACAGCGTCTTCATGTCGGCGCCGCCGAAGGCGTTGTTGGTGATGTAGTCCTCGGCGATCGGAATGAACTTCAGCAGCATGCCCTGCGGCGAGATGACGTAGACGCCGGTCTTCGTGGCCAGGGTCTCGGCGGTGCCGCGCAGCTGGTTCATCCCCGCCGAGGCGTAGAGGTTGCCCTGGCTGTCGATGCTCATGCCGTCGGCGCTGCGCCCGGGCGAGAAATCCCAGTGCACGCGCATGTTGCGCACGGTGCCGTCGGGCTGCAGGTCGTAGCGGCGGATCAGCCGGGCGCCGCCGGCGGCGCCGTTGGCCTCGATCAGATAGAGCGTGCGGTCGTCGGGCGCGATCTGGATGCCGTTGGGCCGCTGGACGTCCGGAGCGGCGAGGATGCGCGCGATCTTGCCCGGCCCGTCGATGCGGTACACGGCGGCGCCGTTCAACTCGGTGAAGTACAGCCGGCCCTGGCCGTCGATGGTCACGTCGTTGGGGCCGACCAGCGGCTGGCCCTCGTACGAGTCCGCCAGCACCTCGACCTGCCCGGTCTTCAGGTCGGTGCGGGTCACGCGCGGGATGCCGGTGACCTTCACGCCCGGCCGCTCGAAGGCGGCGCCTTCGCAGGCGATCAGCCGGCCCTGCGGATCGATGAGCAGGCCGTTGGCGGCATTGCTGCGCTCGCGGAAAATCGACAGCACGCCGTCGGCGCCGAGCTTCATGATGCGCTGGTTGATGATGTCGGTGAAGTAGACGTTGCCGTCCCGGTCCACCGTCGGGCCCTCGGTGAAGGCCACGGTGGTGGCCACCTCCGGTTCCTGTGCACCGGCTGGCGCTCCCGCCAGCGCCACGACGACGATCCCGATGGCGATCCGCATCACGACCTCCTCCCGCACGCGCGCGATGGCGCCGGTCAGCGACGACCGCCGGCGATTCTATGCGCCGGCGAGCACGGCGTCGATGGCGTCGTAGCCGGTGGGCACGACCACGCCGTCGCGTGCGGCCCCGGCGGCCAGCAGGGCAGCCACTGAGTCGGGCGCGCGCATCTCGGTCCAGTAGGAGTCCACGCAGGCGCGCACGGCCAGCACGAGCGGCGTGCGGCCATCGACGTCGCGGGCATCCACCGGTGCGCCGCGGGCGAGGAGGAACCGCACGGTGTCGTGCCGCGCCCGCCACGCCGCCACGTGCAGCGCGGTGCTTCCGGCGGCGAGCCTCCAGTAGCCGTCGCCGGCGCCGCTCGCCGCAGCGATGTCGGCCCCCAGGTTGAGCAGGTGCGCCAGGCCGGCGGTGTGGCCGATGCCGGCGAACTCGGCCAGCACGTCGCCCTGGGCCCGCAGGACTTCGGCGACCAGCGTCGCGTCGCCGGCGAACGCCCGCACGGTGTCGGCGTCGTCGAGGGCGCAGGCGGCCATCAACCGATCGGCGCCGCGCAGGGTGAGCCGGCTGCCCCGCTCCAGACACAGGCGCAGGACATCACCGCGGCCGTCCCAGGCCGCGCGGGCCAGCGCCGAGCGGCCGTGCGCCACGACCTCGGGGTCGCCGCCGTGATCGAGCAGTCGGGCGACGATCGCCAGCCGGTTGTCGCGACGGATCGCCTGGTGCAGCGCGGTGTACCCCCAGCGCGTCATGCGATTGGGGTCGGCGCCCCGCGCCAGCAACAGCGCCACGCCCTCGTCGTCGTGCCAGTCGCACTTGCGCAGCAGCATCGCCGCCAGGCTGTCGGCGGTGAGCGCGTCGGCCCCGAGCAGCGCGCGCAGCGCGGCGTTGTCGTGCGTTTCCGGCGTGTGGTAGACGACCTCGTCGTCGTTGGGATCGGCGCCGTGCTCGAGCAGCAGCGCCGTCAGCGCCTCGTCGTGGGCGATGCCGGCCGCGCCGTAGAGCGCCGTTTCGAACACGCCGTCCTGCAGGTAGCCGGTGTTGGCGTTGGCGCCGGCGTCGAGCAGGGCACGCGCCGTGTCGAGGAACCCCGAGGCGCGGGCGCGGTCGTGACGCAGGTCGGGCGAAAAGCAGGCGTGCGTGAGCGGATCCCAGCCGGCGTCGTCGCGCAGCCGCGCCAGGCCGGCATCGGCCACCAGCAGCCGCCGCACGGTGGCGGCGTCGCCGCGCCGGGCCGCGTCGTGGATGGCCGAGGTCATCGCGCCACCGCCGATGCCGGTGCCGCCGCCAGCACCGTGCGGATGTAGGCGCGCACGACGTCGTGGACGAAGTCCTGGCAGGCTTCGCCGGTCGTGCCGTCGTAAGCGCCGTCGTTGGTGATGTTGTTCGAGAGCACGCGGACGCCGAGGAACGGGATGCCGTAGGCGGCCGCCACCTGGGCTGCCGACGCCGTCTCCATCTCCTCCGCCGTGGTCTCGTACCGGTGATGGAACTGCGCGATGCGATCGATCTCGCTGTTCCAGACGTCGGCGGATCCGATCACGCCGGTGACGACGCGGCCGCGGCGGTAGCCGGGCGCCGCGCCTTCGGCCGCGGCGAGCAGCCGCGGGTCGGCGGCGAACCGCCGCATCGTGCGCGCGTTCGGATCCTCCGCCGCGCTGCCGGCCGAAGCCAGCAGGTCGAGCGGCGTCCATTCCAGCGTGTCGCTGCCTTGTCCGCGGCGCCGATGCGCGGTCTTGAAGGCGCCGAGGTTGACCGCGGCGCGGCCGAGCACGATGTCGCCGACGTGCAGCGCCGGGTCGTGGCCGCCAGCGGTCCCCTGGTTGACGATGGCCACTGGCCGGTAGCGTTCGGCCGCCAGCGTGGTGGCCGCGGCCACGCTGGTCATGCCCTTCCTGGTGAGCGACACGATGACCGGGTAGCCGTCGAGCCGGCCGTGCCAGAAGGTCCAGCCGGCCACCGTCTCGACGCGCGCGCCCTCGAGGCGGCCGGCGAGCCGTTCGGTCTCCACCGGCATCGCGCCCTGGACGACGAGCGGACGACGCTCGTCAGCCGAGGCCGCGGCGGCCGCGGGCGGCGGGGGCTCGACGGCGCAGGCCGTGGCGAGCACGGCAAGCCCGGCGACGAGGGTCGCGAACGGCGTGCGTCCTCCTGAGGTCATTGCCGTCGCCGTCGTGCCGCTGGCGACTAGCTCGGCATCATGACGTGCGCGGTCGACGTCCCGGCATTCATGATCCACGCGCCGCCCTGCCGCCCGTTCTCCGGCAGGCCGGTGGACTGCGTGGTCGCGCCCGGCACGGCGATCATCTGATGGTGGCGCGTGGCGCTGGCGCGGTCCTTCCCCGCCACGCTGTGCCACATCGAGCCGTACTCCGGCTTGATGCGCGTGCCGGCCTTCTCCATCTCCTGCAGCATCGCTTCCGACGCCTTGCGGTCGCCCGCCGCTTCGGCCTTCAGGTTCTGCGCCACGCGCGGCAGGTTGGCCAGGCTGGTGCACTGCACCGAGAACGGCTGCTGCTGCGGGAAGCCCGAGCGGTCGTAGCACACCAGCTGATTGGTGCCCTTGCGCAGCGTGTCGTAGGTGAAGTCCTTCTTCCACTTCACCACCGTGGCCTGGTCGCGCTGGCTGTTCGGCGCGGCGACGAGCGCCGTGTCCACTTCGGCCTGCGACGCGCCCGCCTCGAGCGGCGGCGGCGGGGCCGGCGTGCCGCGGCCGGCCTGGCCCTGCGCCAGCGATACCCACGACCCGACGATCACACCCATGACGAACAGTGCCATGCCCTTCATCACGTCCTCCAGCCAGATCCTCGGGCGGTGCGCCCGGCGGTGATGGCCCCTATTCTAGAACCTGGCTCGTGACCTGGACGGCCCTCGCACCGAACTCAGCCGTGGAGGCGCCGGCTCATCGGCCCCGGGGCACCTCGTAGCGCAGCTCGACGATGCCGTTCTTGTAGGGCGTGACCTCGACCAGATGAAGCGCCACGTCGCGGTCGAGCCGTTCGAAGAACTGCAGACCCTCGCCGATCAGGATCGGCACGACGGAATAGCGCACCTCGTCGGCCAGGCCGAGACGCAGGCACTCGGCGCTCACCACCCCGCCGCCGACGAACCAGATGTTGCGGAACCGGGGCTGCAGGCGCTCGCGGACGAGCGTCACGAGGTCGCCGGCGTAGAACTCGACCGCGTCGCGAGCCGGCCGCAGCTGGCGGCTGGTGAGGACCACCACCGGCGTGTCGCCGTAGGCCCAGCCGTGGCCCTGGTCGACGAAGCGCAGCGCCGTCTCGTAGGTGCGTGACCCCATCACGTAGCAGTCGATCGAGCGGAGAAAGGTGGCGATGGCCTCCGGTGTCAGCGTCTTGCCGTCGGCGAAGCTGTCCGCGGTCTCGAGCCAGTCCACCCGGCCGTCCTTACGGGCGATGAACCCGTCGAGGCTGGCGGCCATATGGATCGTGACGCGCGAGTCCGGCGTGGTCATTGACTGCGCTGCCAGGTGATGAAGTCCACGTTGACCGCCTCGGCGCCGATCGCCCGCAGTGCGCTGTTGGCCTTGCCGCGGTGGTACTGGCCGTGCGTCAGCAGGTGCAGCAGGACATCGGCCACGGGCGTGCGGAACGTGGTGCCGCTGGAATTGGCATAGACCACTTCGCGGCCGAGCGCGTCGGGTGTCAGCCCGGCCAGCGCGTCGAGCAGCGCCGCATCCAGCACGGTGCCGTGCGTCGCCAGTTCGTCGAGTGTCAAGGTCGGCCACACCGGCAAGGTCGGTGTGCGGCCGGCGATGCGGGCCAGCCAGATGTCCTGCGCGGCGCGCACGTGCGCCAGCTCGCGCAGCACGGCGGTCGTGTCGCCGCCGGCCTGCCGCGCCGCGGCCAGTAACCGGCCATCGGCCCACGCGCCATGTGTCGCCAGCCGTGTCAGATATGGGATCACGCGCGCTATCCTACCGCCGCCGGCGCTCGGCTTTGGCCTTCCCGTCCACCGGCGGCGCCTTCACGCTGGCCACGAACGTCCCGTCGTCCTGCTCCTCGAGGGCGCTGGCCCGTGCGTTCGGGCGCACCTTGACCTTGATGATGAGCATCCGACCACCCGCGGCCTTCGACCGCTAGGCGTCATCGTACGCCTTCTGCAGTGCCGCGACGTCGAGCTTCACCATGGTCATCATCGCCGCCATCACGGCCTGCACCTTCTTCGGGTTCGGGTCGCGGATGAGTTCCATGAAGCGCCTGGGCACGATCTGCCAGGTGACGCCGAACGGGTCGGTGATCCAGCCACACTGCGACGGCGTGGCGCCGGCGCTGACCAGCGTGTCCCAGTACTCGTCGACCTCCCGCTGGTCGACGCAGTCGACGAACAGAGAAAACCCCTGAGAGAAGGTGAAATACGGGCCGCCGTTGTAGCCCATGAACGTCTGACCGCCGACGACGAACTCGGCGGACGTGACTGGGCCGTCCGTGCCGGTGCGGGCGACGTTCTTGATCTTCGAGTCCGGGAAGGTGGCGGTGTAGAACGCCATGGCCGCCTCGAGCTGGTCGTTGAACATCAGGAACGGTGTCACCTTCGACATCTGTGCATCCTCGTCTCGCGTCAGCCGCGTCTGTCGTCCTTTGCCGCACCACCCGAGCACTCACCGCGCCTCGATGGCGAGGCGGTCATCACCCTCGCGTCAGGTGCCCCCAGCCCCCTCAGAATAGAGAGGATTTCACGCTGCGTTCGGAGCGGGGAACCGGCGGTGCACACCCCAGGCGAGGATCACGACGAGGAGCAGGAAGGACGCGCCCGCGTAGATCCCGTCCTCGCCGCCGGAGAGCCAGACTGGTCCCTGCATATCCACCCGCATGAGAGTTCCCGAAGGACGACGGGTCGGAATCGAAAGGCCCATCCCAAAGAGGAACACCATGCTCCACTCCAGACCGGTCTGAAGGCCCACGGCGAACCAGAGATCGCCGGTGCGCCGCAGGGTCAGGCCTGCAAAAAGTCCAGTCACCAGAAAGCTAACCAGCGCCAACGGGTTGCGGTGGGCGAGCAACTTCTCGAGCGTGAAGAGGACGGCGAGCAGCCACGCGGCGCGCCAAAAGCCGAGGGCACGACCCAGGGTCGACTGCAGGTACCCGCGCTTGAGGGACTGCTCGAACAACGCCATCCCGAGCACCGCCAGCCCCCATGTTGCGCCCGAGCGGATGGCCTCCCCTGCGCCAAGGGTCACGCTGTCGCCTCGCGCGGCACCCGTGGCGTGCAGCAGTCCCGCGAGAAGACCCGCGGCACCGCCGCCCCAGACGAGGCCCTCGGCGAGCAGCCGTCCGCGAGCCGCTCGCCACGGCAATCCGAAGCTCCCCAGCGGCCGTCCCTCGCACCACGCAGCCACCGCCGTGGGCACAAGCACGGCCAGACACACGCCCCAGTGCCGCGCTGCTGCCAGGGCGGCAGGTTCCTGTAGCAGTCCGCGAGCCGACAGCCAGTTCGCTGGAATCAGGGCCAGTGGGAACAGCAACAGCACGCCAACCATGAACAGCAACGCCTTCCACTTCGCTGCCAATTTCCCCGTCGCATGTCGCGGTCCTGGTGCGGCGGGTTCCTGGCTGGACGCGTCGATCATGGCCTCAACATCTGACGGTTGTGCCGAGCTCACTCGCACCCTCGGAGTCCGGCTAACGACCCCACATCGGCCGCGCGCCGAGCATCACACGGCGCGTCCGCTGCATTTGGCGTTTCGGCCGCTGATCGGTTCTCACACCGTCCCGCGTCACTTCGGTGCCTCGGAGGCATGGTATGCCACGAGCACCCAACGACCGTCGTCGTTCGCGTAGGTCTTCGGGAACTGCCACCGATCGTTCATGACGGTGCCGTTGAAGTCTCGCGTGCGATCCAGACGCCCGGTCGCTACGCTGGTTAGGCGGCGTGAATGTCGATGATCTCGCTCGTTGACGAAGGCATCGGCACCGCCTGCCCACTCTGCTTCAGGCCTTCGATGTGAAACTCGATTGCCTCTCGAATGAGCGCTAGCGCTTCAGCTCGTGTTTCACCAGCAGCGACGCAGCCTGGCAGATCAGGCACGTATGCGCCGAATGACGTGGGGCCTGCTTCAACTACGACGAGATACTGCATTGCCATGCTCCTACTTCTTCAACCCCGCCTGCTTGAGCACGCTGTTGAGCGTTCCTGGCGGAACGTCCGTCGAAGGCTTGCCGGCGATCGTAACTGTTCCAGGCTTCGTCGAATGCCGATACTGCCGATGGCTTCCCTTGGTCCGGGCCAGGACCCAGCCATCGGCCTCGATGCGGGCAATCAGCTCGCGGACCTGCACTCTACGAGCCTACCATCGTCGCGCCGAGACGTCAGACTCGACGCCGTCAGCTCAAGAGGCGCCACAACCCAGGAACGAGGATCGCGATCACGAATACGAGGAGCGGGATGCCCAGGCAGAGGACCAACGTCCATCGCGCCTCTCGTTCGAACGACAACCCTGCGATGCGCCGCTTCATCGAGTCCGCCGAACGACCGCGGTTCAGCCGCGGCGGCCTCAGAATGCCAGTGCGCGCCGTCGCTGCAACCGCTTGTTGGGCAGCCTACTCAGGTGTACATTCGATGCGTGACCTTCACGATCGAGCTCGACCGCGAAGCTGACGGCCGCTGGATTGCCGAAGTGCCCGCCCTCGCAGGCATGCTTTGCTATGGCAGTGACCGCGATGAGGCGGTGGCCAAGGTGCAGGCTCTGGCGTTGCGCGTGATTGCGGAACGGCTCGAGCAGCGCGAAGCGCCTGCCGAACTCGTGAACGTTACGTTTCTCGCAGCGTGAGCAACTGGCCAGCCAGCAAGGCGCGCCGATTACTGGCTGCCTTGGCACGAATCGGCTGGACGGTGAAGCGCCGATCCGGATCACACCAGACGCTGGCCACCCGGCTGGGCTGATGTCGTCTTCGCCTTCCACGACGACGAGGAGCTCGGGCCAAGGATGCTCGCGAGGCTTGCGAAGACCACAGGGCTTCGGCCCGAAGATCTCTAGCCCCACGTGCGGCCTGCCTAACGATGCCAAATCAGTCGCGCGCCGCCAAGCGTCAGCGGTGAGTCGGCTGCATTTGGATGTTAGGCAGCGATTGACCCGACGCCACGGGTGACATACTCAGACACCAGTCAACGCACGATCGAGGCGAGAAAGTCCGTCACGAGCTGCCGCACTCGCGGATCGGCAAAGTCGCCATGCCCGCCGCCCGCGACCGTGTAGAACGTGACCGGCACACCCACCGCGCGAAGCGCATCGACCAGGAGAACACTTTGGGCATGGGGAACGTTACGATCCGCGTCGCCATGCACGACCAAGAAGGGCGGATCGTCCTTCGACACATAGGCCGTCGGATTCGCCTGATGCGCGAGCTCACGGCGTTCCAGCACCGGTCCACCAAGCAGCTGCGAGTGCGGCGACTTGACGGTGCCGATGGCTGGATTCGCGGTCGCGTCTGCCACGAGATCGACGTTGCCATAGAAATCGATGACGGCATTGACCCGGCTAGATTGGTCCAAGTGGTCGCCGACGTCCAGCGACGTCACGCCACCGGTCGTGCCGAGCAGGACAGCCAAGTGCCCTCCCGCCGACTCGCCCCACACGACAATCCGGGTCGGGTCGAGAGCATAGTGATGCGCATGCGCGCGTATCCAGCGGACTGCCGCCTTCACGTCGTGCAACTGCGCTGGGAATATCGCATCACCGCTGAGGCGGTAGCCGATACTGGCCACCGCGTAGCCTTGTGCGAGCCACTCGAGCGGTGCCGTATCTTCCTTTCGCCCGACAATCCACGCGCCGCCATGAATCCATACGATGAGTGGCAGGCGACGAGTCACTGCTGTCAGAGGCTTCTCCCACACCCTCGGCACAGGTGGAGTCGGCACGTAGAGGTCGAGCCGCTGTCTCGGCCCCCCATCGCGCTCGTACGGAAGGTCGCGGTAGACCGAGGTCAGGCTCATCGGCGGCGGCTGTCCGAGAGCGGAAGCCACGGCGAACGAGGATCCTGCCGCAATGAGAGCAGCGAGAAGCGGTCTGATCATCGAGCAACTCATAGAACAGCCACTCCGCCGTCTAACGACCGCGGTTCAGCCGCGGCGGTTGCTGCCCCGCATGATGCCACAGCGCTCAATCGCCGTCGGCTGCAACCGCTGGTTAGGCCGCTCCATGATCCGCATCTCTTGCAAGGCGCGCCAGAACAGCTTCAACCGACCTGTCCCGCGGTGACTGCTCGTACCGTGCCGGGTTCCAGTGACCCGATGCCGAGGCCTCAAGTGCACGGCTCAGCAGCGCGCGGAAGGAACCCTCGGCCCGCTCGGTGTACGCATGGATATGCGCCAACTGTGCCGGGGTGAAGAGGGCCAGAGACACGTGTCCGACATCGATCTCATTCCGCAGGGCCAGCGCGGGAATGTACTCAGACTCGATCACCTCGTCGGAATATCCCAGCAGCGTCAAGCCGGACCGTACCGCGTCTCTCGTCTTGCCGTCGCCGCCAGGGGGAAACAGGACCTCGAGCGCCTTGGCCAAATTCAGGACCTGTTCGGCAACGAACTCGCCTGCTGTGGCGCCCGACCGGCTCAACCGACAGGCGACGTGAAAATAGTGCAGAGCAGCCAGGAATCGCCGATTCGCAATTCCGCCTACAAGGTCTAGATGCTCCCATGCAGCGACGAATCGTCTCTCCTGTCGCTCCTGAGTCGTAATGTCGTACTTCATCCGCCAGTCGCGCAGCTCCCTACGGAAGGGGGCGTCACCGATGTTGCCATCCACTCGTTCGATTGCCGGCGGGTCGGCGAACTGAACGTTCAGAGTCATCGGCAAAGCGAAGTACAGACCGACTATTACTTCGTCAAGTTTCGCAAGAGAGTCGAATCGCTGAACCATCTCGAACACGTGTCCGTGAAGCGTGACGGTGCGGACGTCTGACGTGATGGTTACATCGAGAGGGCTAAGCGGTTCAGACGACTCGATCCAGTGCGCACCATTGTTCGCGTTGAAGTGAGCCTTCGCCGCCTTGAATTGAACAGTGGTCCTCCCGCCGGCCGGATCGGTGCCGAAAGGTTGCTTCGGGCTGAAGTGCAAACGAACGGTGCACTCCGCAGGCCAATGAGGAGTTGCGGAGTCATCCAGTCGGAATACCCGTGGCCGGATCTGATACGTGAGCATTCGGTTTCGAATTGTCGGGCTAACTAATATTGGGCTGCGAACCTGGACGGCGAACCTGCAGAGTTCGTCAGCCTAATTCGGGAGCGTGAAGTCGCGCGCCTTGCCGCTAACTGCTTGTGCCAGAAGGATGGTAACACCCCTCCTTCGCGCTGCACGAGGCGCGCCGCGGCTGCGGCGGTCGTCAGGATTACAGTTCGTTCCGCCGTGTCTCGAATCGGCAGCTCAACCGTGACGTTGTCACAGCGCGTCAGCGGGACTCCGCACGCCCATAGCGCCCCGACGCAGCACATGTGTATAGAGCATCGTCGTGCTGACATCACGGTGCCCCAGCAGCTTCTGGACCGTCCGGATGTCGTAGCCGTCCTCGAGCAGATGCGTCGCGAAGGAGTGACGAAAGGTGTGGCAGCTCACCTGCTTCGTCACGCCGGCCTGCCTGACTGCCGCCTTCACCTCGCGCTGCACGGCCGACTCGTGCAGGTGGAAGCGCGTCGGGCCACCCCACTGCGGGTCACGACACACCCGGCCGGCAGGAAACACGAACTGCCACGCCCACTCGCGCGCGGCGGTTGGGTACTTCCGGCTCAGTCCGTCCGGCATCGTCACCCCGCCGACGCCCGCCCGGCCGTCGCCTTCGAACGTGCGGCGGACGTGCCCGAGATGTGCGCGCAAGCCATCGAGTGCGGTGCGCAGGAGCGGCACCGCTCGGTCCTTGGCGCCTTTGCCGCGCCGCACCAGGATCTGCTGGCGCTCGATGTCGAGGTCCTTCACGCGCAGGTCCAAGCATTCGGTCAGCCTCAGACCGGCACCGTAGAGCAGCGTGGCGATCAGCCGGTACGGCATCTGGAGATGGCCGAGAACCGCGCGCACCTCGTCGCGACTCAGCACGACCGGCAGTCGCTCGGGTGTTCGGGCACGTACCAGTCCGTCGAGCCCGCCGGGGTCTCGCCGAAGCACCGCTCGATAGAGGAACAGCAAGGCGCCCAGCGCCTGATTCTGCGTGGAGGCGCTCACACGATCGGCCTCCGCCAGGTGCGTCAGGAACGCCACGATCTCGGTGGCGCCCATCGTCGACGGGTGACGCAGGTTGTGGAAGCGGATGAATCGACCGGTCCAGGCAACGTACGCCTCTTCGGTGCGGCGGCTGTAGTGGCGCAGGCGCAGCGCGCTGCGCACTCGGTCGAGGAGCCGGGTTCCGGGGATGGCGCCGCCGTCCACTCCGACGCCCCTTGAGAGACCCGTGCCAACAGCACAGGCGGGAGTCTGGAGGGCCGGGACGCAAACCGGCCGACGCCCTGGGGGACGCCGGCCGGCACGGGGGTGGCAGGAATTGAACGGGTGAATCAGCCGGAACGGCGCCGGAACTGCCTCCTCGCCGGCCGGCGACCGGAGGGCGCTCTCAGCGCGCCGGCGGCGCCGGCGGCGTCGGCGCCACCAGACTACGCGCCACCTTCCACCCGCCGTCGCCCTTGGTGAGCACGTTCATGTAGGCGCCGGTCGCTGTGACGGGTTTGCCCTTGGGCGGCGCGATCTCCAGGGTGTAGGTGCCGTGGCTCACGGCGGCGCGGCCGTTCTCCGCGATGACGGTCTCGTCGGCCTGCACCGCCAGCTTCGTGCTGCCGTCGGTGAAGCCCTGCTGGATGGCGGCGCGGATGGCGTCGGTGCCCTTGTTGGTCGGCTGCCCAGGCACCATGCGCAGGGCATCCGCCGTGTACATCGCGGCCAGCCCGGCGGCGTCCTTGGCGTTGAACAGCTCCACGTAGCGATCGCCCAGCGCGCTGATGGCCTTCTGCTCGGCGGCGGTGTCCACGGCGGGAGCGGCGGCGGGCGGCGGCGGGGCTTGCGAACAGGCCATGAGCGAGACGATCGCGATCAGCGTCACGAGACGTCCGACAGCTTGCATGGGGGGCCTCCTCGGGTAACGGTGGACGTGCGCGGGGCAATCTATGGCCGCGATCGATGGAAGTCAATCGGAATACAGCTGGACCGATTCGGCCATCACCCGCCCAGAAGCCGTCGCCATTCTTTACAAGCTCATTACGGGATTCATCGCGTGGCGGCCGGTGCGGGCTGTTAGACTCCCGCGGTCATGGCGGCGCCGACGGCCTCCGAGGTCCCGCAGCTCACCCGCGCCATCGGCCTGCCGCAGGCCGCGGCCATCGTGATCGGCACCATCATCGGCACGTCGATCTTCGTTCAGCCGTCCGAAATCACCCGGGAGGTGCCGACGATCACCGGCATCCTCGTCGCCTGGTCGCTGGCCGGAGTGCTGACGTTCATCGGCGCGCTGGTGTGCGCCGAGCTGGCCACGGCGTTTCCTCACACCGGCGGCGGCTACGTTTTCCTGCGCGAGGCGTTCTCCACCCGCGTGGCCTTCATGTGGGGCTGGGCCAACTTCTGGAGCATCCACTCGGGCATCATCGCCGCCATCTCGGTGGTGTGTGCGCGCCACATCGCCTACTTCGTGGACCTCGGCCCGCGCCAGCAGCAGGTGGCGGCGGCCGGTGTGATCGTGGCGCTGTCGGCGGTGAACTACGTCGGCGTGCGCGCCGGCACGCGCGTGCAGACGGCCATCACGGCCGTGAAGCTCGTCGCGGTGCTGGCCCTGCTGGTCGGCGGCCTGGCGCTGTCGGGCACGGCCGCTGGCGGCGACGCGTGGACGCTGAGCGTCGCCGAAGTGACCGCTGTGCCGCTCGATCGGCTGCTGCTCGGCATCGCCGCCGGCCTGTTCGCCTTCGGCGGCTGGCACATGGTCACCTACACCGCCGGCGAGACCACCAATCCGGAGCGCACGCTGCCGCGCGCGCTCACCCTCGGCGTGGTCGTGGTCACGCTGTCCTACATCGGCCTGAACGCCGTCTATCTCTACGTGCTGCCGCTCGAGGCGGTGCGGCAGTCGCCGCGCATCGCCGCCGACGTGGCCCAGGTGCTGGTCGGACCGGTCGGCGGATCCGTGGTGTCGGCGCTGGTCGTGGTCTCGGCCGTGGGCTCGCTCACCGGCATCATCCTGGCCGGGCCGCGCCTCTACCTGTCGATGGCGCAGGACGGCCCGCTGCTCCGCTGGGTCAATGCGGTGCACCCCACGTTCCGCACGCCGCATCGCGCCATCGTGCTGCAGGCCATCTGGGCGTCGGTGCTGGTGCTCACCGGCAGCTACCCCACGCTGTTCGGCCGCGTGATCTACATGGAGTGGTTCTTCTTCGCGCTGATGGCGGCCGGGGTATTCGTGCTGCGGCGGCGCGCCGGCTACCGCCCGGTCTATCGGATGTGGGGCTATCCGATCACGCCGGCCATCTTCGTGGTGGCGTCGATGGCGATCGTCCTCAACCAGTTGCGCGCGCAGCCATCGGAGGCGTTGTTCGGCGCCGCGGTCGTGGCGTCGGGGTGGCCGGTGGCGATATGGGCCACCAGGCGCCGGGCTTAGTCACGATCGCAGGCTCGACGTCGGGCGGCTCTTCAGAGCCGCCGGCGTTCAGGCACGCAGCGGCGCGCCGGTGGTGGCGGCCACCGCGCGGACCACGGCGTCCACGGCCGCGCGGTCATGACTCCACAGCTCTGACAGCCGCACGGTGCCGCCCGCCTGCAGGCGCAGCGCTGGCCGACACACCGGGTCGCCATCGGTGTCGGCGCCGTACTCGACGGTCACCGCCTGGATCTCGTCGAACGCGACGACGCGCGCGTCGCGTCCCATCAGTCCGGTCCTGGTCACCCGCACCACGCGCGCCGCGGGATCGATCTCGCTTGTGGTCTGCGGGTTGAGCCCCAGCCACCACACGCCTGCGGCCGCCACGCTGGTGCCGATGAGCAGCCCGGCCAGGCGCTGCCACGGCGCCACCTGGCCCAGGTTGGCAGCCAGGCCCGCCGACGCCATCACGCCCATCACCCCGCCGACGACGAACATGGCACCGAGGATCCAGAACGGCCCCACGGTGTCGGTGAGGACGATTCGGCCGTCGTGGCGGGCGACGCGCATCGGCCGGCACGATAGCATCCCGCGGGCTGGTGGCACCCATGCGCGGCTGTGATAGCCTGCGCCCGCCATGATTCTGGACGTCCACAACCACTACTACCCGCCGGAGTACCTGGACGAGCTGCGCAAGGGCCGCAGTTCGATCACCGTGGACGAGGACGCCGACGGCAACCCGCGCGTGCACTACCCGGGCGACTACAACATCGTCGTCAAGGGCCACCGCGACATCGACTATCGGCAGGACGTGCTCGATCAGCTCGGCATCACCAAACAGGTGATCACGTTCACGACGCCCGGCGTGCACGTCGAGGGGCCGGCGCTGGCCACCGAGTGGGCGCGGCTGGTCAACGACTGCCTCGGCAGGATCGCGCGTGAGCGCTCGCGGCACTTCTCGGCGCTCGCCACGCTGCCGCTCAACGACCCGGCGGCGTCGGTGGCCGAACTCGAACGGGCGATGAAGGAACACGGCCTGCCCGGCGCCATGGTGTTCAGCAACGTAAACGGCGTGGCCCTGGCCGACGCGCGCTACGAGCCGCTGTGGGCCAAGGCAGATGCGCTGGGCGCCGTGATCCAGATCCATCCGATGTACCCGCTCGGCGTCGAGGCCATGAAGGACTACTGGCTGATGCCGCTGGTCGGGTTCCTGATGGACACCACGCTGGCCACGGCGCACCTGGTGTTCGCCGGCGTGCCGCACCGCTATCCGCGCATCAAGTGGGTGCTCGGCCACCTCGGCGGGGCGATTCCGTACCTGGCCGAGCGGCTCGATCGCGGCTACGAGGCGTTCGCCGAGTGCCGGACGAACATCACGAAGCCGCCCACCGAGTACCTGAAGCAGTTTCACTTCGACACGGTGAACTTCGATCCCAACGCCTTGATGCTGGCGGTGCAGTTCGCCGGCGCCGACCATGTGCTGGCCGGCAGCGACTACCCGCACCAGATCGGCAGCATCCAGAAGATGAAGGCGGCGCTCACCGGCCTGCCGCTGCCCGAGGACCAGAAGGCCGGGATCCTGGGCGGCAACGCCAAGCGCGTCTACGGATTGTGACCGATCGGCCGCTCTGACGAGCGGCCCTACTCGCCGTTCACCTGCGGCGCGATGGCGCGGACGCGGCCGTTCCACGCCTTGCGGCGCAGCGCGCACGCCAGCAGTTGGTCGAGCGCCGCGTCGAACTCGCACACGTCCGACAGCGCGCTCGGCCGTTCGTACTCGAAGCGGGCGTCGTTCACTTCCCACGCCATGGCCTGCTCGTCGGGGTCGGCCGGGAACAGGTCGGCGTCGGCCAGGTCGCCGAGCTGGAACCGCCGTCCGTCCAGGTACGACTCGACGTCCTGGTAGTACAGGCCCGCGCCGGCAGGGTGCAGATCGCGGCCGATGAACACCACCGCCTCGAGCTGCGGCACCATCAGGTCCTGGTCGGCGTAGGCCACCTTGAAATAGACCTGCCCCACCACCAGGTCGGTGGCCGGCACCGGCTCCACGTACTCCTTCAGCTCCCGCGCCTCGAATCGCATCCCGTCGCGTCGCTCCCTCGCCCCTCGATGTTCGCATACACTCTGGACGCGCCGGCCGTCGGCACGCTCAGGAGCTTCCTCGTCATGCGCACGTTCGCCCGTTTCGCTCTCGCCGCCGCCCTCCTCGCCCTCGTCCCCGCCACCGCCTCGGCCACCTGGTCGGTCATCGCCCTGGACGCGAAGACGGGACAAGTCATCATCGCCTCCGCCACCTGCGTGCGCCAGGCCGGCTTCCCGCAGCGCCAGCCCAATGCCTCCCGCGATCTCATGGACGTGCAGGCGGTGATCGTCCCCGGACTCGGCGTGGCCGCCTGCCAGGCCGGCGTGGACAACACGCGCCGCAACCAGATGCTGGTCTACAACGAGATCAGGAAGGGCACGCCGCCCGAGAAGATCATCGAGCTGCTGAAGCAGGACCCCGACGTGCAGCGGCGCCAGTTCGGCATCGTGATGATGCCGCAGGGCGAGACGGTCACGCCCCGCAACAACCGCGCCGGCTTCAGCGGCAGCGGCAACTCGGCGGCGGCGCTGCATTGGGGCGGCCAGGTGGGCGACATCTACTACCAGGTGCAGGGCAACATCCTGTTCGGCGATCAAGTGGTGATGATGGCGGCGCTGGCCTTCACCCGCGCCACCGGCACCATGGCCGATCGGGTGATGGCGGCGATGGAAGCGGCCGATCAATACGGCGGCGACGCGCGCTGCAACTGCGCCAACGACACCCTCGGCAAGGCGCCGTGCGACAACAAGACCGCCTACGTGGCCTACATCGCCATCGCCAACAAGGACGACGCCGTCGGCGTCACCCACAACGACGGCAAGTACTTCGCGTACATCAGCGTGTCCGACGACGACACCAAGCCCGGGGAGAGCGGCAACCCGGTGAAGACCCTGCGGATGCGCTACGACGCCTGGAAGAAGGCCGGCAGTCAGCGCACCGCGCCGCCGGGGCCCACGCCGTTCAAGCCCACCGCGCCGTAGCCGGGACTGTCACGTACGTCGGGACCGTCCCAGGGTCACCGCCGCGTCGCGGTGGCGGAGTCGACGTAGCGGACGCCGTCGCGTTCGCTGACCCGCGCCTCGGCCTGGTAACCGTGCGGCGGCCGCCCGGTGACGACGCCGCCCGACAGGCCGCGCCCCGAATCGGAGGCGGTCGACGGGCGGCGCGGCGCCCGCAGGGCCTCTTCGATCACCCGGCCATCGAACGTCCCAGGCGCGGACGCGATACCGGCCAGCCGCAGCAGCGTCGGCGTGACGTCCACGTTGCCGGTGGCGACATCGCTCACCGCCCGCTCGCGGAAATCCGGCCCGGCGGCGATCAGCGTGTTGGTCACCTCGAACGGGCTGGCGCTGCCATGGCCGGCGCGTCCGTTGGCCGTGCTGGTGCCGCGTATGCCGCCGGCCACGGCGTCGGTCCACGCCGGCGACGCCAGGATCTGCCCGGCCCGCGGATGTCCCCAGCCGATCAGGTCGAACGACAACGTCCCTGGTACACCGACCAAGGGCGCTTTCGGACCGGCCGGCGCCGTGAAGATCGCGCCCACCGCCGGGTGGTCCTGCAGGGCTTCGACCACGGCGCGGACGCGCCCCGGGTCAGCCGCGCCGCGGAAGTGGATGGCCCCGCCAGCCACCACGATGTCCGGTGTGCCATCGGGCATCTGATGCGCGAACGGCTTCACCAGGGCCGGCAGGTCGAAGCCGCCGGTGTGGGTCACGAAGCCGTGATCCGACGTCACCAGGATGTTGGTGGCATCGAGCCGCCCGTGATCCCGCAGCCAGTCTTCCACCCGGCCGATCTCGCCGTCCACGGCCGTCAGCGAGGCGCGCGTCTCCGGCGCATCGAGGCCGCGCGCATGCGCGGTCGTGTCGGGATCGCTGTACCACAGGAACACCACGTCGGGCCGCACCTCAGGGAGACCGATGCGCAGCAGCAGGTCCGTGGCGTAGCGATTGCGGGCGGCGTTGGGCAGACCCGCGGCGGGCGTCGGCCCGAGCAGCGCGACGCTCGTCGCCCGCCACGCCGCGGGGCGCGCGAACTCGGTGTGGAGAATGGTGCCGGCGTCATCGGTGGGGCTGAGCAGCAGCGCCGATCCGGATGACCCCGAACTCACCACCAGCAGGCGCTGCCCCGACGTCGCCAGCATCTGCCCGAGCGTGGGCGCGGTGAGCAACTGCCCGTCGGCCGCCGCCACCTTCAACAAGGCCTCGTGGTCGGCCGTGTCGATCGGCCGCAGCGGATCCACCGACGGGATGTAGATGCTGTTGCCGAGCAGGCCGTGCCGGGCCGGGAAAACGCCGGTAACGAAGGTGGCCGCGTTGACGCGGGTGACGGTCGGGAACACGGCGTGATGGCGGGTGAAGCGCACGCCGCGGGTGGCGAGCGCATGCAGCCGCGGCATACCCGCCGCGGTCACCTGGTCGGGACGCAACCCATCGACCACCACCACGAGCTGGAGTCGTGCGGACGCGGTCTGGCCCGCCAGTGCCCCGGCCGCCAGCGCCGCGAGCGCCACCGCCACCCACACCGGCCCGCCGCGCCTTGACCCGGCCATCCCGTCGCTCATCCCCGCGCATCCTACCGCGCCATGAAACCTTTTCGCGACGGCGCCCCGTCTAATCGGGACCATGGACTCGCTGCTGCGCGAACTCCGACACGCCGCGCGCAATCTGACGCGCACCCCGGCCTTCACCTTGGTCGCCGTCCTCACGCTGGCGCTCGGCATCGGCGCCAACACGGCGATCTTCTCGATCGTCAACGGCGTCCTGCTGCGGCCGCTGCCGTATCCGCGGCCGGGCCAGTTGATGTTCGTCACCAGTCAGTTCCCGCAGATGGGCTTCGACCAGTTCTGGGTGTCGCCGCCGGAGTTCTTCGAGTTTCGCGAGCTGGCCCAGTCGTTCCAGTCGGTCGGGGCGTTCACCACCGGCGAGCTCAACCTGATGGCCGGCGAGCGGCCGGTTCGGGTGCGCAGCGCGGCGGTGACCGACGACCTGCTCACCACGCTCGGCGTGGCGCCGGCGCAGGGACGGCTGTTCGCCCCCGGGGAGACCAACGCCAACGGCCCGGCGCTGGCCATCGTCTCGCACGAGCTGTGGCAGGGCGCGCTGGGCGGCCGGCCGATCCTCGGCCAGACCATCGACATCGACGGCGTGCGCCGCGAGGTCATCGGCGTGATGCCGCCCAAGGTCGACGTGATGGACAACCACGTCGAGGTGTGGCTGCCCGTCGGCCTGGATCCGGCCAACCGCGACAACCGCGGCCGACACTTTCTGTATCTCATCGGCAGGCTGAGGGACGGCGTGACGCCGGCGGCGGCGCAGGCCGAACTGGCCACATTGCTCCCACAGTGGGGCGAACGCACCGGGGTCAAGATGCACCTCCCCAACCCGAAGACGCACGCGCTGCAGATGGAGCCGGTGCAGGCCGAGATCGTCGGCGGCGCGTCGCGGGCCATCTGGGTACTGCAGGCTGCGGTGGGCTTCGTCCTGCTCATCGCCTGCGCCAACCTGGCCAATCTGTTGCTCGCGCGCGCCGAGACGCGGCATCGCGAGTTCGCGGTGCGCACGGCGCTGGGTGCCACGCGCGGTACCCTGCTCCGCCAGTTCCTGATCGAAGGCACGCTGCTGTCCTTGGTCGGCGGCGTACTGGGCGTCGGTGTGGCGTACGGCGGCCTGAACGCGCTGCTGGCGCTGTATCCCGACAGCCTGCCCCGCGCGGCCGACGTGGCGCTCGACCCGGCGGCGCTCGCCTTCACCCTGGGCGTCTGTCTCGTCACCGGCCTCGTGTTCGGCCTGGCCCCGCTGGCGCACACACGCGCCGCCGCGTTGGCCACCGCGCTCAAGGACGGCGGCGGACGCGGCGCCACCGGCGGCGGGCGGCACGGCGTGCGGCGGGCGCTGGTCGTCGCCGAAGTGGCGCTGGCCGTCGTGCTCGTGGTCGGCGCGGGGCTGATGATGCGCACCATCCTCAACCTGTCGCGCGTCGACGCCGGCTTCAATCGCGCTCGCCTGGCGACCTTCTCGCTCGACCTGCCCACCGCCAACTACGGCGACTCGGCCGGCCGGGCGCGCTTCTTCGCCCGGCTGGTCGCCGCGCTGCGCGAAGTGCCCGGCGTGCAGGGCGCCACGGCGATGTCGGGGCTGCCGCCGCAGCGCGACGTCAACGCCAACGACACCGACTTCGAGTCCTACACCTCGCCGGCCGAAGGCCCGTTCGAGAACGTGGACTACTACCAGATCGTCGGCGCCGACTACTTCCAGACGATGGGCATTCCCATCGTCGACGGCCGGGCCTTTACCGGCACCGACGACGGCGGCACCCCCGTGGCGATCGCCAACGAGACCCTGGTGAAGACGTTCTTCCCGGATCGCAGCCCGCTCGGCCAGCGCCTGCGCGTCGGCTTCAACGAGCGCAACCCGTGGATGACCATCGTCGGCGTCGCCAAGGACGTCAAGCAGGGCGGCGTCGATCAGGAGACCGGCACCGAGCTGTATTTCTACGTCCCGCAGGCGATCACCGAGCCGCGGCTGTTCGCGCCGCTGCAGATGCACTTCGTCGTGCGCTCCGATCTGCCGCCGGCCACCCTGTTCACGGCGGTGGCCGACGTGGTGCGCCGCGCCGACGCGGCGCTGCCGATGGCCGGGCTGCGCAGCATGGACGAGGTGTTCGGCGACGCGATCCGCCGGCCGCGGCTGGTCGCGCAGCTGCTCGGGCTGTTCGCCGGCCTGGCGCTGCTGCTCGCCGCCATCGGCACCTACGGCGTGCTGGCCTACATGGTCACCGAGCGGCGCCGCGAGATCGGCATCCGCATGGCGCTCGGCGCCGATCAGGGCACCGTGGTCGGCGACGTCATGCGCCAGGGGCTGCGCCTGGCCGGCGTCGGCATCGTCGTCGGTCTGGGCGCGGCGCTGGCGCTGGGCCGGCTGGTGGCGTCGCTGCTGTTCGGCGTCAGCGCCGCCGATCCGATCACGCTCGTCGCGGTGATGGGGACGCTGGCGCTCGTGGCGGCCATGGCCTCGGGCCTGCCGGCGTGGCGGGCGTCGCGCGTCGATCCGACCATCGCGCTGCGCGAATAGGGGACGCTCCCGTCACCATTTGTCATCGGCTCTGAGTCATCGACTTTGAGTCATCGACTCTGAGCCGCCCGTTTCACTCCTCGCGGATGGTCGTCGAGGGGTCGATGCGCGTCGCCGATCGTGCCGGGGCCCACGTGGCCACCAGCGCCACCGCCACCACGGCCGCCGCCACGCCGCCGAACGTGCCGGGGTCGGTGGGGCTCACCTCCACGAGCAGGCTGCGGATCAGGCCGCTGGCGGCATAGGCCGCCGCCAGTCCCGCGGCCAGGCCGAGCCCGGCCAGCCGCAGGCCGTCACCGCCCACCAGGCGCAGCACGCTGCCGGGCGTGGCGCCGAGCGCGAGGCGGATGCCGAGTTCGCGCCGCCGTTCCGCCACCCCGAACGCCAGCACGCCGTGCAGGCCGGCCGCGGCGATGAGCAGCGCCGCCACAGCGAACACGCCGACGACGACCGCCGCCAGCCGTTGTGTCGCCACTGTGCGGCGCACGTCGTCGCGCAGGCGCACCGGCGGCGTGAGCGCCAGCTGCGGGTCGAGGGACTGCAGCGCCTGACGCAGCAGCCCGCCGACCATCTCGGCGGGCGCCGTGGTCGCCACCACCACGTGCGGGCGGCGGAAGAGCCCGACGGCGTTCTCGCCCAATGCCACGTCGTCGACCATCGCCAGCGGCGCGTACACGTGCGGCCCCGGCGCGCTGTCGAGGCCGGCTTCGCGCACGTCGCCGACGACGCCGGCCACGGTCAGCCACGCGCCGTCGAGCCCGCTGCCCAGGCGCTTGCCGACGGCGTCCTCGCCCGGCCAGAACTGACGGGCCGCCGCGTCGTTGACGAGCACCACGGCCGGGGCCCCGCGGCGATCGGCGGCCGTCAGGCCGCGCCCGCGCACGATCGGCACGCCGAGCGCCTCGAGGTAACCGGGGGTGATCCAGGTGTAGACGGCCATCGGCGGGTCGGCCGATCCGTCGCGGCCCTCCACCACGAAGCCGCGTCGTTCGACGGCCGCCATCGGCTGGTCCATCGACAAGCCGACGCGCTGCACGCCCGGCACCGCCGCGACGCGCGTCAGGGCCTCATCGTAGAACTGCCGGACGCGCACGCCGTCGGCCCCGTAGGCGCCGACCGGCAGATACGTGGACATCGTCATCGTGCCCGTGAGGTCGAAGCCCGGCTCGCGCGACAGCAGCGTCCAGAGCGTGCGGCCGAGCAGTACGGCCGGCACCAGCAGCAGCACCGCGAACGCACACTGCGCCACCGCCAGCCCGCGACGCACCCGCGCCGACCCGGCCGCCGTCGCGCCCCGCGACGCGCCCGACGACAGCGTGGTCGCCGGCGCCACGCGCGACCATCGCCACGCCGGGGTGAGGCCGACGAGCAGCGCCGTGACGATGGCGGTGAGGGCGGTGAACGCCAGCACCCGGAGGTCGATGGCCAGCGCGTGCACGCCGGGCATCGTCGCCGGCAGCCCCAGCGGCGCCAGCCGAATGAGGGCCCAGGCCACGGCCAGCCCGGCCGCCGCGCCGAGCAGCGCCAGCACCACGCTTTCGGCCAGCAGCTGGCGGATCAGGCGACGGCGTCCGGCGCCGAGCGACGCGCGCACGGCCAATTCGCGCTGCCGGCTCGTCGTGAGCGCCAGCAGCAGGCTGCCGAGGTTGGCGCAGCCGGCCAGCAGCAGGAGCAGCACGGCGCCGAAGAGCACGAGGACGAGCGGGCGCGTGCGGCCGGCGATCGCGTCGCGATACGGCGTCACCACCCACGTCAGCGCCGCGCCCTTGAAGGCCGCCTGCACCTCCGGCGGGTACTGCGGCCACGTCGCCGACGCCAGCGTCGCCACCTCGGCGCGCGCGCCTTCCAGCGTGGCGCCGGGCGCCAGCCGGGCCAGCACGCTGTTGGCGTAGTACGTGCCCCGCGCCGCGGTCTCCTCGGGCGAGAACGCCAGCGGCACGAGCACGTCGGCGGGCGTGCTGTTGAACGGCGGGCCGACCAGCGGGAAGGCGGCGGCCGCGGGCATCACCCCGACCACGACATACGGCCGCCGGTCGAGCGACACCGTCGTCCCGATCACGGTGGGATCGGCGGCGAATCGGCGCGTCCACAGGGCATGGCTCAGCACGGCGACGTCGGTGCCCGGCGCGGTGTCGTCGGCACGCAGGCCGCGGCCGAGCATCGGCGGCACGCCCAGCACGTCGAAGAGCGCCGGCGACACGATGGCGATGTCGATCCGCTCGCTGTCCCCCCGCCCCGACAACTCGACGCTCTTGTTGCGATAGGCGGCGATCGCCGCGAACGAGCGTTGGCCGGCGACGAGATCCTGGTAGTCGAGCGGCGAGAACGGAATGCGCGGGAGGCCCAGGCCCGGCGCCGATTCGGCGACGGCGACGACCCGCGCGTGGTCGGGAAACGGCAGGGGCGCGAGCAGCACCGCGTTCACCAGGCTGAAGATCGCCGAGCTGGCGCCGATGGCCAGGGCGAGGGTGACCACCGCGGCAGCGGTGAAGCCGGGGTGGCGGGCGAGCCAGCGCAGGCCGAAGCGCGCGTCCTGCCAGGCGTCGCGGACCATGACGCCGCCACGACCGTGGGGTTCGGCCATCAGCGGCCGCACGACCTGTGCCGCCATGCGCGTGGCGCGCGATTGCTCGGCGGCGATCAGCTCGCGGGCCAGCGCCGCCCAGTCGAGGACGACGCCCTGGGCCGCCCGCTCCGCCTCCTCGCGGGTGGCGCCGTCATCCACCGCCGCCTCGAAGGTTTGCTCGAGCTGCTGCGCCAGCTCTTCGACGATCTCGGCCTCGCGGTGCGGCGGCAGGCCGAGCGGCGGGAGATGCGCACGGACGTAGGCGGCGAACGGCGGGGGCGCGGCCATCGATCAGTCCTCCTGCGGCACCAAGGCGATGCGATGGATGGCGTCGACGAAGGCCTGCCAGCTGCGGCGCTGCTCGCGCAGCACGCGGCGGCCGTCGGCGGTGAGCTTGTAGTAGCGCCGGCGGCGCTGTCCCGCCTTCTCCACCCAGCGTCCTTCGATCCAGCCCTTGCGCTCGAGCCGGTAGAGCAAGGGATAGAGCGACGCCACGTGGAACTGCAGCACGCCGGCCGAGCGCTCGGTGATGAGCCGGGCCAGGTCGTAGCCGTGCCGGGCCTCCCGCTCGAGCAGGGCAAGGACCAGCAGGTCGGCGCTGCCCTTCTTCAACTCGCGATCGTCAGTCGGTGCCATATATGGCGTAAACATATATCACAGACGAGGGCCGCCCCCGGCCGGTTCCATTTGTCTCCGGCTCTGTCACGGAGACAAACGGCTCGGCAGACGCCTGCGGGCACGAGCTGCGACGGCAGGAGTTGTCTCCGTGACAGAGCCGATTACATCTGGCTGACGGGGCTGCCGGCGTAGGCGGTATGGGCGGTCAGCGTCTCGCCTTTCATCACCACGCTGTGCGCCGCCACATGGGCGCCATCGCCCACGGTGGCGCCGTAGAGCGGCACGACGCCCGCCCCCACGGTCGCCCCGGCGCCGACGACCACCGGGCCCATCTTCAGCAGCCGGTCCTCGAACGTGTGCGCCTGGAACAGCGCCTGCACGGTCGCGCCGTCGCCGATCGTGATCATGTCGGGATCGACCACGTCGGCGAACCCTGGACCGAGCAACACGCCGCGGCCGATGCGCATGCCCATGGCGCGCAGATACCACGTGAGCCACGGTGTGCCCTCGAGGGGCGCGACGAACCACGGCACGTAGAGGCTCCACGCCACGTACATGAAATCCCAGCGGCTGCACCAGCACGACCACAGGACGTGCGCGCCCGGCCGCACGCGCCCGAGCAGCAGCCACTTCAGCGCCACGCACGCGACGGCCAGCGCCAACGCCGCCGCCAAGGTCACCGCCGCCACACCGACGACGCCCGCCCACCCCGCGGCCGTCAGGCCGAGCACCGCGTCCAGCCACGCCGCGCCGACGGCGATCAGCCCCAGCGGCAACAGGGCGCGCGCCCCTTCCCAGAGCCAGCGATTGACCAGCCGAATCGGCGACGGGCGATGCGTGCCCCGCGGATCCAGCGCCGCCGCCGGACGCGCCAGCGGCATCGGCGGATGGCCGAACCACGACGCCCCCGACGCGTCGGCCATCGCCGGGGTGGCCACGGTGCAGACCCCGAGCAGCGTGTCGTCGGGCAGCGTGATGCCGGGACCGAGCACAGCGTGGTTGCCGAGGAAGACGCGCGCGCCGATCGTCACCGGCGCGATCGTGAGCGTGCCGCGATCGACGCGCGGCGCCGCCAGGTAGATGCCGTCGGCCAGGAACGTGCCGTCGCCGATCGTCACCAGGTCGGGCACCGTATCGACGATCGCGCTCACCTCCACCTGGCGGCCGACGCGCATGCCGGCCAGCCGCAGCCATGCCGGCCAGGCCATCGATCCGCTCAGCCAGCGGCTGGCGCCGTCGAGCAGATGCGTCTTGAAGTCGATCCGCACCGCCGTCCAGCTGCGCGCAGCGACGGTGGCGGCGACCTCGCGCGGCAGCCAGCGACAGATCAGCGCGGCCAGGACCAACGCGGTCGCCAGGGCCGCGACGCACGCGACCGCGAGGTACCCCCACACCGCAGGCGCCCACAGCCGCGCGCGTAGCGCGGCGACCGAGTGCAGGTCGGTCGCCGCGAGCACCGCGAACGCCGCGATCACCGCCGGTCCCCAGAACGCGGCGCGCGCCGCCGTGCGCGCCAAGCCGGTGGCGACCGCATGCGTCCACGCCCCAAGGCTCGCCGCCCCGATGGCCGTGGGCGGCGGCGTGCGTCCCACGCGCCGCGCCGGCACGCCCTCCCACCGCTCGCCTGTGGGCACGCTTTCGCCAGGACCAATCGACGCCCATGCGCCGACGGTGCTGCCGGCGGCGACCGCAGCGCCCGGCCCCAGGCCGGCGTGCACGTCGAGCGTGGCGTCGTCGCCGACGCGCACCGGGCCGATCACGATCCGGCCGTCGTCGAGATCCACCGCGCGCAGGGCCGCGTCGCGGGCGATCGACACGCGGTCGCCGAGGTCGAGCAGCGACCACGCCCCGTGCGGCAGTTGCGCGCCGCGCGCGATGTGCACCTGATGGCCGACGCGCGCGCCCAGCGCCCGCAGCGCCACGGTCATGCCGTGCGTGCCAGCCAACGCGTCCCACGGCACCGCGGCGGCCAGCCGCTGGAGGACCCACAGACGCAGGTGGACACTGCCCCAGGCCGGATAGCGCCCCGGCCTCGGCGACGGCAGCAGCACGCGCGTCGCGACGGCCGTGAGCGCCACCGCGATCGGCGTCCACACCAGCCGCGCGCCGCCGAGCGCGAGCGTGGTCACGAGCACCAGACCCGACGGGCCGACGCGGGCCGCGAGCCCGTCCCACGGTCCCCGGAGGACCGCCGTCACCAGCGCCGACACGACCGCCAGCTCGACGCCGATCCACACCGCTTGCACGGCCGCGGCGCCCGTCAGGCGCGCCCGCGACGGCACCGTTCGCCGTGCCGGTGGCGTGGGCGCGGGCGTCACGGATCGACCCGCGCCTTCGGAGGCCGAGCCACTCCGGCTCGCCAGACCAGCCGCGGTGCGGCCCTCGTAGACATCGCGTGTCGTCAGACGGTGCGTCTCCGGTCGTTCACGCAGGCGCGACACCAGCAGGCCGGCAGCCAGCGAGTCGCCGCCGAGATCGGCGAAGAAGTCGTCGTGGATCGACACCGCATCGGATCGCTGCAGCGCCTGCTGCATGGCCGTCGCGATGGCCGCCTCGTCGGCGGTCCGCGGCGCCACGAGCGTCCGCGTCACCAGCCGCGCGTCGTCGCCGAGCACCGGCAGGGCGGCGCGATCGAGCTTGCCGCCGACCGACCTGGGCAGACGGTCGATGACGCCGAGGCGCGACGGCACCATGTACGGCGGCAGCTCGGCGCGCAGCGCGGTCGCGATGGCGCCGCAGTCCACGACCGCGCCGGCCGACGGCACGACGACGGCGACCAGCCGCTGTGCCGTGGCCGTGCCCTGCACCGCGGCCGCGGCCTGGGCCACGCCGGGTTGCGCGGCGAGCCGCGCCTCGATGGCCTCCAGCTCGATGCGATAGCCGCGCAGCTTCACCTGCGCGTCGAGGCGGCCCCGATAGTGGAGACGGCCGTCGGCCCCACGTGATGCGCGATCGCCGGTGCGATAGATCCGCCCGTGGGTCGGATGCATGGGAAAGCGATCGGCGGTGAGCGCCGCCTGGCCGCGATACCCGCGCGCCAGGGCGACGCCGCCGAGGCACAGCTCGCCCGGCACGTCGTCGCCGGCGTCGTGGCCGTCGGCGTCGAGCACCCAGGCGGCGACCCCGGCAATGGGCCGGCCGATGGCGACCGGCGCGCCCGGGGTCACCCGCTCGCGCACGACGGTCACCGTCGCCTCGGTGGGCCCGTAGCCGTTGACCATGGTGCGCCCGCGGCTCCAGCGCTCGGCCACGTCGTCGGGCAGCGCTTCCCCGCCCACGTAGAGCAATCGCAGATCGGGCAGGGCGGCGGCGGGATCGGCGCAGCCGGTCGCCCGCAGCAGCGTCGGCGGCGGGCAGAACACGGTGATCCGCTCGCGCGCGAGCCACGGCACCAGGTCGGGGCCGAGCCGGACCACCGCGTCGTCGGCGACGACCAGCGTGGCGCCAGCCGCCAGCGCCAGCCACGTCTCCTCGATCGACGAGTCGTAGGCGGCCGACGAGCCCTGCGCCACGCGGTCGCCCGGGCCGAGGCCGAACTCGTCGAGGTCGGCCTGCACCAGGTTGACGATGCTGCGGTGCTCGATCTCGACGCCCTTCGGCTGGCCCGAGGTCCCCGAGGTGTAGATGACGTAGGCGAGCGTCGACGCGTCGATCGCGGCGCCCGATCCGGCGAACGCGGCGCCCCGCCGACCCGCATCGCCCCGGTCGACGGGAAGGCCGTCGCCGACGATGACATCGACGGCGACGCCGAGCGCCGTCAGCCGCGCCGCGCCGATCGCGTCGGCGACGACCGCCACCGGCGCCGCGTCGGCGACGAGCGCGTGCAGTTGCGCGTCGGGAAACGACGGCTCCAGGCAGGTGAACGCCGCGCCGGCGCGCAGGGTGCCCAGTTGCGACGCCAGCAGCCACGGCGAGTTGCGCCGCACGAGCACGGCGACCAGCGCATCCGGCGTGGCGGCAGCCGGCAGCCGCGCCGCGATGGCCGCCGCCGCGGCGTCCAGTTCGGCGTAGGTCAGCGTCGCGCGATCCGGTCGATCCGCTCCGGGCGGGATGTCGAGGGCGACCTCGTCGGGCCAGCGCGCCGCCGCGCGCGCGAAGAACTCGTGGAGGAGCGTCGGCAAACCCCGCGCAGTCTATCAGCGCCGTCCGCGGCCGCACCGACGACGAGGGCGAGCTGGCCATCGTCACGGGCCCGCGGCCGCCGTATCGCATCTCGCGGCAGCAGGCGCTCGACTGCATGTTCGGCTACAGCATCATGCAGGACCAGCGACCGCGGCAGCGAACGGCGGCGCGAGGTGACGATGTTCCCCGGCGCCAACGGGGTGATGTCGTCGAAGTGGAGGTCGGGCATCGGCACGCTGCGCACACCGTTCAAGGCCCTGTCCGGGAAGCGCTAGAAACCGAGACGCTGTTCGGTGACGACGATCAGCTCGTAGCCGTCGGTGGCGCGCGGACGCCCGATCAGGGCGACGATGTCGTGGGCCTCGTCGTCGTGGCCGTCGAGACGCATCTTGAGGGCGAGGCCGGCGCAGCTGGCCTCGTACTTCGAGAGCTGCACCGGACTGCCCCACACCTGGCGCCGCTCGGCCGGCCGCCAGGCGGTGAGGTAGTCGTTCCAGAAGATCCCGCTGCCCACCAGCGGGCCGCTGCCGAGGATGCCGAACGACGACTGCCGTTCGATCGTCACGGCGCCGCCGGGCATCGCGGCGTCGGCGCCACGCGACAGGATCACCACCACGCGCTCGCGGCGGCCGTCGCGGCCGCCGTCACGGGCGCTGGTCAGCACCCCGTCCACGGTCCAGCCC
>CAYUAX010000026.1:0-36548 GCA_964442845.1 uncultured Bifidobacteriaceae bacterium
AAGGTCATCTGGTTGTGGGCGCCGCGCGGGTGGATCGCGCCGTTGGCGTTCTGCGAGAAGCCGGGGAACCCGACGAGCACGGCTTCGAGGCCGCGGCTCGACACCGCCACGGGCAGCCGCTCGATGCGCGTGACGCTCACGGCGTGCCGGGTGCCCGACGACACCGTGTCGACGACGGCCGCCGGCGGCGTCACGGTGACCACATCGGTGACCGGCGCAAGCACCAGCGTGACGTCGAGGTCCACGGGCAGCGCCGTTACGGCCGTGACGCGCCGCCGCTCTGGGGTGAAGCCGGGCAATTCGAATCGGACGTCGTAGGTGCCGGCTGGCAGATTGGCGATCTCGAACCGGCCGACGCCGTCGGTGGTCGTCACCCGCTCGAGGCCGCTGGCCGGCTGGCGCAGGCTTACGGCCACTCCGGGAACCGCCGCCCCCGAGTCGTCCAGCACCGAGCCGCGGACCGAGGTGGCGACCTGAGCGGCAGGCCCGGCCGACAGCGCGAACCACATGGCCGACGCACAGGCGAGTGTTCTCAAGCAGTTACCGGGTGTCATCGGGCGAAGTCCTGCGCTCAAAATGAGTATTTTGAGCATTCAAAACTCCAATTACGATATACGCCGAATCCTGACGTGTCAAGGCCGAAACCACACGCGACCAAGTGGCCCGGCCGGCCCGCCCCGGCAAGGACGCGCCGCGATCCGGCCATAATCGCCACGCGCCGGCGATCGCCGGGCCCACCCAACGGAGCACCTTCTCATGGCCCGGTTCCTGACAATCGCCTCGGTTGCCGTCCTGACGGCCGTCGCGTTGCCCGCCCAGACCGTCCCGCCGTTCCAGGACGACTTTCCGGTTGAGGAGTTCGCGGCGCGCCGCGGCAAGGTGCTGGACGCCATCGGGGCCGAGGGCATCGCGGTGGTCCAGGGCGCGGCCGGCGTCGACGGCTTCAAGGTGTTCCGGCAGGCCAACGAGTTCTACTACCTGACCGGACTCGAGACCCCCCACGCCTATCTGGTGCTGGACGGCCGGACCCGACGGACGACGTTGTATCTGTCACGGCGCAACGAGGCGCTCGAGCGGAGCACCGGCCCGGTGTGGTCGGCCGAGGACGAGGCCGAGGTGCGGCGCCTCACCGGGGTCGACGCCGTGGCCCCGGTGGAGCGGCTGTCGCGCGAGACCTTCGGCGCCATGCTCCGGCCGCCGCGGCCGGTGCTCTATGTGCCGTTCAGCCCCGCCGAGGGCGAAGCCCAGAGCCGCGACGAACTGCTCGCCCACCAGGCCGGCGTCGCCGGTGACCCGTGGGACGGGAGGCCGTCGCGCGAGGCGCACTTCCTGCGGCTGCTCGCCGACCGCTACCCGGCCCTCGAACGCCGCGACCTCACGCCGATCCTCGACGGCCTGCGCTACGTGAAGAGCCCGCGTGAGATCGCGCTCATCCGCAAGGCCTCGGTGCTGGCGGGGCTCGGGCTGCTCGAGGCGATGAGGAGCACGCGACCCGGCGTGTTCGAATACCAGGTGGCGGCCGCGGCGCGGTTCGTCTTCCTGGCCAACGGCTCACGCTTCGAGGGCTACAACCCCATCGCCGGCGGCGGCACCAACGCCTGGATGGGCCACTACTCGCGCAACCTCGACCGCCTGACGGCGGGCGACATGGTGCTGATGGACTACGCCCCGGACCTGCGCTACTACACGAGCGACGTCACCCGGATGTGGCCGGTGAGCGGCACCCACACCGAGGCCCAGCGCACGCTGGCCCGCTTCATCCTGGCGTATCGCGAGGCGTTCTTCCGCTACATCAAGCCCGGCGTGACGCCCGACGAGGTGCTGGCCCGCGCCCGTCGCGACATGGAGGCGGTGCTGGCGAAGACCACCTTCGCCAGCGCCGCGCACCGCAAGGCCGCCGAAGCGATGCTGACGTTCCGTGGCCACCTGCAGCACCCGGTCGGCATGACCGTGCACGATCCCGGCGCCATCTGGGGCAAGCCGTTCCAGGAAGGCGTGGTGTTCACCGTGGACCCGATGATGTGGATCCCCGAAGAGCGGCTCTACGTGCGCATGGAGGACACCATCGTCGTCACCAGAGGCGGCATCGAGAACTTCACGCCCGACCTGGCCAGCACGCCTGAAGAGATCGAAGCGGCCATGCGCCAGGAGGGACTGCTCACCCGCGTGCCGCGGCTTCCGTAGGCCGTTGCCGGGCGGCGCGTCAACCGCCCCGTCAGGGCCGGCGTTCGCTGAAGGTCGCCTCCATCAGCACCCACTGGTGCGGATCGAGCACGACGCGATCCGGCCGCGCCGGCGCGGCGATGCGGACCTCGGTGACGACATCGCCAAGCTGGACGGTCGAGATGGCCGGCACGGGGTTGCCGGCGGAGTAGACGGCCACCTGGATCGGCATCGCGAACGTCCGCGCCCGGTCCACCTGCGTCAGGCGGATCGCCACCTGCCCGGCACTCGCGTCGTGGCGCCAGTCGCCCTCCAGGCGCACGACGCCGCCGCGGGTGAGCCATTGGTCGAAGAACACCCGGAGGTCGCGGCCCGAGGCCCGCTCCATCTCGGCCCGGAAGTCGGCCGTCGTGGCGTGGCCGTTCATGTGCGCCTGGTAGTAGCGGCGGATGCCCGTCCAGAAGGCCTCGTCGCCGACCAGACCGCGCAGCATGTGCAGCACCCAGGCGCCCTTCTGATAGGTCTGGCCGGTGGTGACTTTCGACATGTCGGCCAGGGTGTCGTGCACGACCCGGTAGTCCGGCTGCTCCTTGTCGAACGCGAGGACGCGCTCGCGGCTGGCGGCGAGCCCGCGCAGGAACTCGTCGCGGCCGTACTGGTGCTCGATGAAGAGCAGCGTGAAGTAAGTGGCGAACCCTTCGCTCAGCCACACGTCGTCCCAGTCGGACTCGGTGACGGCGTTGCCGAACCACTGGTGGGCGATCTCGTGGATGATCACGTTGCGCCACCGCTCGCTGCGCTCGCCGGTGACCGACGTCTCGCTGTAGAAGATGGCGCTGGCCGCCTCCATGCCGCCGCTCACGCTGTTGGACTGCACGTTGGCGAGCTTCTCGTAGACGAAGGGGCCGACCGTGTCGGTGTAGAACTCGAGCGCGGCGCGGGTCGGCACGGCGAAGTCGTAGAAGCCCTTGTCGCGATCCCGGGCGTAGACCCACGTCTGGATGGCCTTGCCCTGGAACGTGTCGACGTGTTGCACGGCGAAGCGGGCCACGCCGAGCACGTAGAGCCACGAGGCGATCGGCACCGACTGGCGCCAGTGCGTGCGGCGGCGTCCGTCGGGCAGGTCGGTCTCCTCCACCAGCAGGCCGTTCGAGATCACCTGGTAGTGCGCCGGCGCGGTGACGATCATCTCGGCCGTGGCCTTGTCGTACGGGTGATCGACGGTGGGCAGCCAGTGGCGTGCCCGATCGGGCCAGTTGTCGCTGAAGAACGTCCGCTCGCCGTAGCGGTTGTTCGCGATCCTCAGTCCCGAGGCCGGCTCGCCGGCGTAGACCACCTGCACCCGCACCCGCTGGCCGCGCGATGATGGACGCGCCAAGGGGACGATCAGCACGTCGTCGCGATGGGTCGGCGTCACCGCGGCGCCATCGACCGACACGCCATCGACCGCCATCCCCTTGCCGGTGCTGGCGTTGCGGCCGACGAGGTCGAAGCGTAGTGACGTCACGCCGTCCACGGCGAAGCGGACGTCGATGGCCGCGGTGCCGGCGATGCGGTCGTCCTGGTCCTGCAACTCGAGGGCGAAAGCGTAGTGCAGGACGTCGATGCCGGCGTTCTTGGGATAAGTGTCGGCGTGCACCAGCACGGCCGTGCCGGCGGACAACGCAACCGCAAGGAGAAGGCGCACGACGACCCTCGTTCGGCGGGCCGGGCGCCATTGCCCGGCGGCTCCGCGTTCACGATACACACTGTGAACCGCCGGATTCCACTGGCGGCGGCCGGAGTTGCCCGCCCGTCGGCCGATCGATTGGCCGATCAGAAGTGTCCAAAGTGGACGAGCTTGACCAGCAGCTGCCGCCGTTCAGGGAACGTCGCTGGGGCGCCAGCCACGCCGCGGGCGTCGTTGAGCACCACGTAGAGAAACGACAGCGGGCGATACTCCCACGACAATCGCGCGTTCAACGTGCCCTGTCGCGCGGCGTCGTTGTACTGGTAGAAGGTCGTCAGCTGCAGCCGCGGATTCCAGGCCAGGCGCAGCTCCGGGGCGACCAGCCGCGACGTCACGGTGGCGGCACCCGCGCCGCGAAAGCGATTGAGGTCGGCGCGCACGCCGAGCGCCACCCGCGGCGACGGCGAGACGAACCCCTGCAGCTCGGCCTGGTCGAGCGTTCGGTCGTAGAAGCCGCCGGTGTAGAGCCGGGCCGCGTACCAGAAGCGTCGGCTGCGGTTCGACCCGTAGTACAGGTTGGGACGCCAGTAGCTGTAGCGGCCCGGGGCGATCTGCACGCCCGGCACCGGCTCGAAGGTCGCGCCGACACGCTGGGAGAATCGCTGGATGTCGGCGTAGAACAACGCCCCGCGGCGGCTGAAGACGTCAATCCAGGCCTCGGAGTAGCTCTCCTCGAGGGCGCCGGAGTCGAGGGCCGTGTAGAGATAGGAGTAGGCGACGAACTTGAGGTTGCGGACCGGCCGCGGCAGCCACCCGGCACGCCAGTCGTAGGAGATGTAGGGCGCCTGCAGCGCGACGTTGGTGCGGGAGACGAAGCCGCTGGCCGGCGCGTAGTCCCGGCTGACCACCGCCGAGGTCAGGGCGGCGACGAACTGGTTGGTCTCGCGGGCGATCTTGGCGTAGCCGGCCAGTCCCGAACGGCCGTCGCCCGAGGTGCCGCTGACCATCCCTTCGAGCGACAGCCGGGGCGTGAACCGGATGAACGCGTCGGCAGCCCCGGTGACCGAGGTGACGCCGCCGTCACCGTAGTCGTGGCGCGCCGTCGCCAGGCCGCCGATGCGCCGCGACGGCGTGAGGTTCCGGCTGGCGCGCCCGACCAGGAACGAGCTGCCCTCGCCGCCGTCGGCCGCCCGCTGGTGCAGGGCCATCACGCCGGCGGCGCTCGACGTGGTCGAGCGTACCGCCCGCACGCCGCCGCCGAGCGGAATCGCGCTGCCGGTTTCGCTGAGGCCGATCCGGCGGCTGAAGAACGGGCGGATCACCAGGTCGTCGGCGGTGCCGACGTCGAAGAGCGTCGCCGAGTCGAGGAAGAACTGGCGCTGTTCCGGAAAGAACACCGAGAAGCGCCGCAGGTTCACCACCTGACGGTCGATGTCGGCCTGGGCGAAGTCGGTGTTGACCGTGCCTTCGACGACGGTGTTGGCGGTCGGCTGCCACAGCAGCTCGCCGCCCAGCTCGCCGGACCCGGACCGGGTGCCATCGAGGTCGAGTCCCGACGCCGTCCCGTAGGGGCGGGCCCACAGCGCGGTCGCCGGCGGTGGCGTCACCAGGTCCTCCAGCCAGCCGGCGAAGTCCATCCGATAGGCGTTCTGCGAGCGCGGCCACGCCACCCAGCCGCTGTATTCGTTCTCGCGGCGGGCGCTGCGGTGGAAGTTGACCCGCATCCGCGACGTGCCGGCCGTGTAGCGCAGCGCCGCCCACGGGATGGCCAATTCCGCGGTCCACCCGGTCGCGGTCGCCTGTGTGCGTCCCGACCAGACCGCCTGCCACTGGCGGTTGTAGACCGCCCCGTCGAGCACGTGCAGGTCGCGGATGTTGCCGAGCGGGGTGATCTGGAAGGCGTAGGCGTTGTGGCCGTCGCCCAGGGGATCGAGCGACAGGCCGACGTGCTCGTTCTCGAAGTAGTCGAACTTGCGCCGCAGGTCCTGGACGCGGAAGCCGTCGGCCGCGGCCGGATCGTCGGCGACGAAGGCCACGTAGAGATGGGTCTGGTCGTAGGCGACCCGCACCGTGGTCTGGAACCGTGCCGGTTCGCCGTAGGAGGGCTCGACCTGCTTGAAGCCGGTGGCGGGCTCCGCTCGCTGCCACACCGGCTCGTCGAGCCGGCCGTCGAGGGCGATCGGCGCGTCGGTGTGGATCGCCCGCATCACCGGGGCGTCGGCGGGCAGGGGAGGTGCCTGCCCCGCCGTCGCCGGCGCCGCGATCGACATCGCCAGGACCACCGGCGCGATGCTCAGTGCCCGCAGGACCCGCACCTCGGCAACGCCCGTCGTCCCGCGTCGTCGTTACATCCCCACCGTGAAGGCCACGGTGGCCATCGTCTTCTCCCACATGATCGCCATCTTGCCGCCGTCCTTCGTCATGTCGACGAAGTTCCAGGTCAGTTCCTCGACGGTGTTCGGCAGGGTCGAGAGTGTCATCGGGGCCCGCAGCACGTCCTTGTCGGGGGTGTAGCCGTAGGCGCCCCACAACGCCGTCTTGTCGGCCTTGTCGAATTTCGCCTGCGCCGCCCACGACGAGACGACGAACGTCCAGGCGTTGGGTTTGACGTCGATGAACAGGCTGTACTCGCCGACCGGCACCGTCTTGCCGGCGATGACCAGCGGCGCCTCGGTCTTCAATCGGGTCGAGACGTTGGCACCAGCCCGCCAGATCGGCGCGCCCACCAGGATCGGCTTGCCGTAGTCGGCGCCGGTGCCGAAGATGTCGGGCCGGTTGCGCAGCCGCGGGCGGCCGTAGGTGATGTCGATCCACTTGCCGCCGGTGTACTGCTGGCCCTTCTCGGTCTTCTGCCAGGTGCCGCCGACTTCGGTGCTGGCGGTGCCGACGGCGCTGAGCGGCCGGCTGGGCGGCATCTGGGCGGCGACGGCGCCGGCGGCCACCAGCACTGCGGCGAGAACGGGGAACAGACGGGTCGTCATCGAAACCTCCAAATCACGAGTTGGCGCCACGTACGGATGTCCGGGCCTACTTCACGATGGTCGTCGTATGGATGTCCAGGTAGCGATAGTGCTGGATACGCCAGCCCTCGGCCCGCCTGCGCAGCACCAGCATCATCTGGCCGCGCCGCGCCGGCTGCTCGCTGCCGTCGGCGTTGCGGACGCCGAGCCCCTCGAGCTCCTGCTCGAGAAAGGCCACGTCGTCGCCCACCATCCGGACGCGCACGCCGACCTCGCGCGACGTGAACCCACCGGTCTGGAGTGAGAAGAACCGCCGCATGAACGCTTCCGTGTCGGCGCGGCCGGCCCGGTAGCGGCCGAAGGCCTGCATGAAGTCGGCGTCGTCGGCGAAGTCGCGGACGAACCGCCCGGCGTCGCGGCTGTCCCAGGCGGCGTTGAAGTTGTCGAGGATGGCGCGGAACGCCGGGTCGAGCGCCGGCGGTGCGGGCGCTGGCTGGGCTCCCGCCACCGCCGCCGTGAAGACCAGCACCGTGCCGAGGATCGTGCCACGCCGCATCACGCGAGGAGTACCACGGCCCGCCCATCGAACGCTCCGCAAACCGGTGAACGGCGTTCCGGGGCGGGCGAGTGGTCACGCGGCGGCGCCCTTCGGGCCGGCGTTGCGTGCCGCCGGCCCGCCGTCGTCGGTCAGAACCCGATCTGCAGCTGCACGGACGCCGTTCGCGGCGCGCCGAGCATCAGCTGGTTGGCGTAGAGGAACGATGGATCGACCTGGCTGACGTAGAACGGGTCGGCCCAGGCGGCGTACACGGTGTCGGTCACGTTGTCGATCCGTGCCGTGAGCCGCACCTGCCCGTGGGTCCAGGCGGCGTACACGTCGCCGACGCCGTAGCCCTTCATCGCGACGATGTTGGCGTTGTTGGCGAAACGCTCGCCGACGAAGCGCGCCGACCCGCCGATCTCGAGCGGCCGGCCGGCGATGTTCTGGTAGGCGGCCCACAGGTTGGCGGTCGCCTTCGGCACGTTGGGCGCGCGATTGCCGGCGAAACGCTGGAAGTTGGCCGACGACCGGAACGCGGCGTCCGTGTATCCGAAGTTGGCGCCGATCCGCGCGTCGGGGCCGGCCTGCACGGCGGCGCCCAGTTCGACGCCGCGTGAGCGCACGCCGCCGATGTTGGTCACGCTGTCGAGGGCGAAGCGGTCGAGGACGTCGTCGCGGGCGATGTCGAAGTACGCCGCCGTCAGCTGCGTGCGGCCGCCCTGCAGGTCGGCCTTCACGCCCGCTTCCCACTGCGTGGTGCCGGTGAGATCGAAGTTCTGGTTGGCGTTGACGAGGAAGATGTTCGAGCTCACCGGGTCCTTGGCGTTGCTGTACTGCCCGTAGGCGACCAGCCCCGGCTGCAGCGTCACGACGGCGCCGGTACGCCAGCTCCACCAGGTGAACGACCGCGTGAACCCGCCCGCTTCGGGCACGCGGGTCGGACTGAGGTTCTGGCGATCGAGGTCCAGCCCGTCGTAACGCACGGCGCCGGTGACCCGCAGCCGGTCGGTGAGCGCCAGCGAGTCCTCCGCGAACACCGCCCAGGCGTCGATGGTCGTCGGGCTGATGCCGCGCAGCTCGACCGGGCCATAGGTGCCGGGCACCGGGTTCAGCAGGTCCACTGCGTCGCCGGGGACGAGCGGGGCCTGGCGGCGGAAGCCGCGGGTCCGTTCGAAGTCGAGCGTCGAGACCTCGGTGCCGACCACGGCGCTGTTGGCCCGTCCGCCGATCGGCCGGCTGACGTTCAGCGTCAACCGGTCGCCGTACAGACGCTGGTCGTGGCTGATGACGAAATAGCCGTAGTAGCGCTGAATCTGCCCGACGGCACGGCAGACGTCCACCACCGTTGCGCAGTAGACGTAGCCCTCGGCGTTCTGCCAGCGGCGTTCGGCGTCGAACCCGTACGTGATGTTGTTCAGCGTGACGCCGGCGGCGAGGTCCCAGGCGACGTCGGCGCGCAGCAAGGTCTGGTCGGCTCTGGCGACGCCGTCGTCGACGTTGTAGTTCACGAAGCGCGTGCGCCCGTCGATGGTCTCGCCGGTCGTGGTGCGCAGCACGTCGAGCGGCTCCACGGCCGCGCCCTGCGGCACCAGCGGCGTGCCGAAGTACTTGGCCAGGTCGTCGTCCAGGTAGTCGGCGCTCACCTTGACGCGCAGGCGCGGCGTGGGCCTCCACAACAGGCTGGCCGTGAGGTTGGTCGACCCCGAGTCCATACGGTCGACGTAGCCATCGGAGCCGCTGCGGCTGACGTCGGCGCGGTACCACAGCGAGTCGGCAATCGGCCCGGTGACGCCCGCGGCCGCGTGATAGGTGCTGAACTGGCCGTACGACAGCAGGGCGTTGCCGCGAGTCGTCGCCGTCGGCTCGGCGCTCTTGGTGACGGCGTTGATGGCCCCGGCGACGCTGCCCTGGCCGTTGACCACCGACGATGGCCCGCGCAGCAGTTCGATGCGCTCCAGATTGAAGGTGTTCTGCGGCCGCATCACCATGGTGCTCGGCCCCAGCCAGATGCCGTCACGCAAGGTGGCCACCTGCGACGCCGTGAAGCCGCGCATCGTGAACGACGACGGCGCGGTGGGATGCTCGCCGGAGACCACGCCGGCCATGCGGCCGACCGCGTCGCTCACCTTCTGGTAGCCGCGGGCGTCCATTACCCGGCTGTCGAGCACGTCGATCGAGGCGGGGATGTCGAGGGCGCGCAGACCGAGCCGGCTGGCCGTCGTCGGCGAGCCGTTCAGACCGAGATCGCCGACGGTGCGGCCGACGACGGTCACCGCCTCGCTAGCCACCAGCGGACCGAGATCGAGATCGACCGCGGTCATCGGTGCGGCGACGTCGACGACGCGGCTGCCGTCGGCCGCCCCGGGGAACGACGCGCGCACGGTGTAGCGCCCCGGAGCCGGGACGGTCACCGTGTAGGCACCGCCGCCATCGGTGGTGGCGGCGGCGGTCTGCCCGTCCACGCTCACGCGCGCACCGGGCACCACGCCGCCATCGGCGTCTTTGACCACGCCGGCGATGGTGAGCGCCGTCTGGGCGCCGGCGGGTGTCGTCGTGAGCGGGCTGGCAGCGCTCAGGCAAAGCGCCGCCAACAGGACTGAGACCGGGCGAGTCGTCATCCGCGCAGCCTACGGACCCGCTTCGCTCGCCGCCTACCGCCATCCGATGAGTCGCCCACGTCGACCGACGAGCGGCCATCGGCACCTCACCAACGGGCCGGTCCGCGACCGGCTCCGCCGCACCGCCGTTACTTGCCGAGCGCGCCGGCGCCGGCCGCGGCCACCTGCGCGTCCTGCTGCGAGGTGACGCCGCTGACGCCGACGGCGCCGATGATGCGGCCGTCGACCGTCACCGGCACGCCGCCTTCGAGCGGCACGATGCCCTCCACCGCCAGCATCACCGTACGGCCGCCGGCCACCGCGTCCTCGAGCGCCTTGGTCGGCCGCTTCATGCGCGCCGCGGTGCGCGCCTTGCCGATGGCGATGTCGATGCTGCCCACCTGCGTATCGTCGAGCTTCTGGAACGCGATCAGGTTGCCGGCCTCGTCGACGACGGCGATGGCCACCGTCCAGTTGTTCTTGCGCGCTTCGGCCTCGGCCGCCGCCATGATCTTCTTGGCGCCGTCGAGGGTGATGATCTTGCGGTCGGCGACCTGGGCCGACGACGGCACGGCCACGGTGACGAGGGCCACGGCGGCCAGGATGACGAGACGGGTGCGGAAGGACATGGTTGGATCTCCTAACGGGACTCGACGTTCAGCGTGATGGACGAGGGGCGCGCGGCGCTGCGATACACGCGCTGGGTAGCGATGCGGAAGTCTTCCGGCCGTGCCTTGGGGATGTCGGTGAAGGTCTGCGGGTTGCGGTCGGTGAGCGGGAACCACGAGCTTTGCACCTGCACCATCAGCCGATGGCCGCGCCGGAAGGTGTGGGCGACGTCGGGCAGGTCGAAGCGGATCCGGTCGGGCTCGTTGGGCACGAACGCCACCGGCGTCGCGAACCCCTTGCGGAACTTGCCGCGGAACGGCTCGCCGCGCACCAGTTGCTGGTAGCCGCCCATCCGCACGCGATTCGCCGGCTCCGGCTGTGGACCCTTCCACTCCGGCGTCGGGTAGTCGGCGGGGAAGACGTCGATCACCTTCACGACGAAGTCGGAGTCGGTGCCCGAGGTGGACACGTGCAGGTCGACGGCGATCGGGCCGAGCACGGTCAGGTCGTCGTCGAGCGGCGGCGTCTGGTAGACCAGGACGTCGGGACGGGTCGCCGCGAAGCGCTGGTCCTCGGTCATGTAGTCGCGCTGCATGCCCATCTGGACGTGGCCCACGTAAGGCACCGGCTTGTTGGGATCGCTCAGGTACTGGTCGAAGGCGTCCGCACCGGCGGGCGCCGTCGTCGTGAGGGCGCCGGCGGCGCTCAGATAGAACGTCCGCGCCGTGCCTTGCGGCGGCCACGCCTCGAACGTGCGCCAGCGGTTGGTGCCGGTCTCGAACATCGTCGCCGCGGCCACGCGCGTGCCGGAGCGGTCCGTGAGGTGCTGCATGAAGAACGGGAACTCGACGTGCTGGCGATACCACGCGGCCGGTTCCTGGCCGAAGTCGAGGTTGCCGACCACCCGGCCGTCACCGCGCGACCACGAGCCGTGCGTCCACGGCCCCATCACCAGATGGTTGGTCGTCGTCGGGCTGTCGGCGCGCAGCGTCCTGTAGGTGACGAGCGGGCCAGCGAGGTCCTCGGCGTCGAACCAGCCGCCGACGGTGAGCACCGCCGGCGCAATCGCCTTGAAGTGCTTCCAGATCGATCGTGCCTGCCAGAACGCATCGTAGGTGGTGTGCTCGAGGTTGATGCGGTAGTAGGGGTTCTCGGCCACGCCGTACCGGGCCGCGCCGGGATAGAGCGGCCCCATCTGCAGGTAGAACTCGTAGCCGCTCGGCGTGCCGTAGTCGAACGGCGCAGCGGGCTGCGGCCGGGTGGGCGCGAGGTGCGGCTTGAAGTTCGTGTAGAAGCCGAAGTTCGCCGCCAGCATGAACGCGCCGTTGTGGAACGAGTCGTCGCCCAGGAAGTAGTCGGTCACCGGGGCCTGCGGCGACACCGCCTTCAGCGCCGGATGCGCGTCGATCATCCCGGCCGACACGTAGAAGCCCGGATACGAGATGCCCCACATGCCGACCCGGCCGTTGTTGCACGGCACGTGCTTCACCAGCCAGTCGATCGTGTCCCACGTGTCGCTGCTCTCGTCGATGTCCTTCGGCCCCTTCTTCGGGTTGTGCGGCCGCACCTCCACCCACTCGCCCTCGGACAGATACCGACCGCGCACGTCCTGGTAGACGGCGATGACGCCCTCCTTCAGGAAGTGCTCCGAGGGGCCAATCGTGGTGCGGTAGTTGTCGATGCCGTACGGCGCCACCGAGTAGGGCGTGCGCTGCAGGACGATCGGCTGCGGCGCGGCGCAGGTCTTCGGCACGTAGACCGTGGTGAAGAGCCGTACGCCGTCGCGCATCGGGATCTGATGTTCGTACTTGGTGTAGGCCGCCCGCACCGGATTCGGCGCCTCGGCGGCGGGCGGCGGCTGAGCCGTGACGCCGGTGACGGCGACGACGCACCACAGCAGGGCAAGACGGGTCGGCAGCATGCGGCGCAGTCTATCCCACGCCCCGCCAGCGGCCCCTGCGTCACCCGGGCGGACGCGCCGCCAGGATGCCGCGAATCGTCGTGTTCATCGGGTCGTCACGGAAGGTCTCGAACTCGAGCGTGTAGCCCTCGGGGTCGAGGGCGACGAAGCCGCGGATCGGCAGCGACGTCGAGTCCTTCGAGTCGCCGCGCACCTTCACGCCCTGGCTGGTGAGCCAGCGATGCCAGTCGTCGACCCGGTCGGTGACGAATGCCAGCGCGACCGGCTTGGTGTCCGAGGCCCGGTGCATGCCGCGCGTCTCGTCGACCAGGCCGACGAACGACGTCGGCGACACCTGGTACACCTTGGCCCAGCCCTGATCGACGGTGAGCGTCAGGCCCATCACACGTTCGTAGAAGCGCATCGCCGCCGGCAGGTCGCGGTAGTAGAGCCAGGTGATGTTGGCCTGCAGCCGCCCGGGCGGCGCGGTGGGTTGCGCCGCCGCCCCGCTGACGACGGCGACGACGAGCGCGGTGGTGAGCCAGGCGACGAGCGGGCGATTCGTGGCAGCCATGGCGGCGATTCTACGTCCGCCGGCGCTGAGGCGTCAGCGGCGGCGGCCCATGCGCGGTGCCAGATTCTCGTGGCGCGGATATCACGTCGGACCACGCGGCGCGGCGCGCGCCTGCGCGTCGGCCGGTCAGAGCTGGAGCAGCCAGGTCAGCTTGACCAGCAGCTGCCGCGACGCCACCGGCGCCGGCACCATCACACCGCGGCCGTCCACCGCCGAGCGGTCGTTGTAGACCACGGTGAAGAACGACAGCGGCTGGTACTCCCACACCAAGCGCGCGTTGGCGGTGAGCTGCCGGGCGACGGTGTTCCACTGCACGAAGCTGACGAGCTGCAGGCGCGGGTGCGCGGCCAGGCGGCTCTCGGCGCCGAGCAGGTGCGTGGTCAGGCGCGCCCGCGTCGTCCCGACGTCGCGCAGCCGGTTCACGGTGTAGTCGAGATTGACGGCCAGCCGCGGATCCGGCGTGGCCTGCAGGACGCCGCGCCACGTCTCCAACTGGCCGTCGAAGTAGCCGCCGACCGCACCCTCGAAGCGGACGGCGGCCTTGGCCGACGGATCGGTCTGGACGGTGACCAGGTGGCGCAGGTAGTCGTAGGCCCCAGGCGCGATCGACACGCCCGGCAGCGGCCGGAACGTCGCCCGCGGGCGCTGCCAGTTCGGCTGGGCGGCGTACTGCAGGGTGCCGCCGTTCTCGAACTGCAGCGTGAAGGGCCGCAGCGAGACGAAGCCCTCCTGGACGCTGCCGTCGTTCGGGTCGATGAAGTGCTCGAAGGTGAAGCCCGGCTGGATCCGCCGGATCGCCCGCGGCCGCCAGCGCGGTCGCCAGTCGAGCGTCACCGCCGGGCTGATGCGAAAGTAGTCGTTGCGCACGACGAACCCGGAGCGGGCGTCGTAGCCTTGCGTGACCAGCTCGGAGATGTAGCCGACATAGCCCCAGTTGGCGTCGTTGGCGCCCCAGATGAACCCGCCGAGGCCCTCGCCGCCGGCGCCGCTGGTGGTGGACCCAGTGAGCGTGCCCCGGATGAACGACGTCGCCGTCGGACGCCAGAATCCGTCCACGCCGCCGACGACGTTGTTCGTGCCGTCGTGGTCGTGGCGCGCCGTCAACACGCCGCCGAGCCGGTTCTGGCCGCTGAAGTTCTTCACGTAACGGAGCACCCCGAACTCGCTGTCGGTCGCGCTGCCACCCTGCGACACCGCCAGCGCGCCGAAGGCGTGACCCGCCGCCCGCACCGACAGCCGCGCCCCGGCGCGGATTGGCAGCGGGTCGCCGGCGTCGTCCAGGCCGATGCGGCGCGAGAAGAACGGCTCGAAACGCCCGCCGTTGCCGGTGAAGAAGGTGCCGCGGTTCTCCAGGAAGAACTGGCGCCGTTCGGGGAAGAACACCGAGAAGCGGGTGAGGTTGACCACCTGCCGATCGACGTCGGTCTGGCCGAAGTCGGGATTCACGGTCAGGTCGACGACGCCATTGGTGGTCGGCGCCCACTTCACGTCCGTGCCGACCTCGCCGCCGACGCGGGTCGGCTGGCCCGGGGCCGTGTTGGCCTGGTTGACGTCGCCGACCGCGTAGGGCTGGATGCGCAGGTTGCGGCCCGGCGGCGGCGGCTCGAGGCCGGTCAGCACGCCGGCGTAGTCCATCCGGAACGGCTGCATCACCCGCGGCCAGGGTGACCAGCCCGAACTCTCGTTCTTGCGGCGGCTCAGGCGCTGGAAGTTGACGTTCCAGCGATCACTGCCAGCCCGGTAGCGCAAGGTGTCCCACGGAATCGCCAGTTCGGCGGTCCAGCCGCGCTCGGTGCGCGACGTCCGTGCGAACCACACCGCGTCGAAGTCCACGTCGGCCAGGCCGCCGTCCACGGTCTGCTGGTCGCGCAGTGCGCCCCGCGGGTTGACGCGGAAGACCACGGCACTGCGGCCGTCCTGCACGCCGTCGATGGCGATGCCGAAGAAGTCGTCGGTGGTGTCGTCGAAGTCGCGCCGCAGGTCGCGGACGCGCAGATCGGCGGCGCCCTGCGAGTCGAGGCAGACCACGCCGACGTAGAGGTGCCGATCGTCGAACACCACGCGCACCTCGGTGGGTTCGGTGGCGGGCTCACCCTGGCGCGGCTCCGCCTGCACGAAGTCGCGCGCCACCGGCGCTCGCTGCCAGTCGGGCTCGTCGAGCACGCCGTCGACGCCGATCGCTCCCAGGGCTCGCGTTGCCGCGATCTCGGGACGCCGCTCGGGCGGCGGAAAGGCCTGTTGCGCGGTTGGCTCGGCGACCGCCGCGGCGACCGCGAGGAGCGCGGTCCCGGCGATCCGATGCGTCATGCGCATCGAGCATCAGGCCGCGGCGAGGTGGGGGCGCTGCGAATCCCACCGGGAGTCGTCAGCCGCCGGCAGGCGGTCGCCCGCGGTCGTCGACTGGACGACCCTCAGTGAACCCGTGCGGTCGTTGCGCGATAGGTCAGGCGGCGCCAGATCCACTCCAGCGGCCCCTGTGCATGAGCCTCGAGCCACCGGCGGCACACCTGCTGCTGGAGCACGATGACCGCCGCCGCGACCACCGGCAGCCACACGAACGACAGCCGTCCAGCCAGCCGCGCGCCGTGGCTCGAGAAGAGCAGCAGCTGCACCAACGACTGGCTGATGTACACGGAGAGCGCCATCCGCCCCAGCGGCACGAACCACGCCAGCATGCGCTGCCCGAACGGGTGCTGCCAGGCCAGCGCCGCGGCGGCGAGGTAGGCGAGTGCCAGCGGGGTCGTGCCGAGCGTGTAGGCGGCCGTCTGCAGCAATCCCGTGCCCGAGAAGAGGAAAGTGGAGCGTGTGGCAGCCTTGATGCTGGCATAGACGAAGCTGCACGCCAGGCCGATGCCGCCGCCGATGGCCACGGTGCGCCACAGCGCCGCGCGCAGTGCGTGCAGGCTGGGCAGTACCGTCGTGGCCAGCCACGCTCCCAGCAGGAACAGCGCCAGCACCTTGGCCGGCCGTCCCGACTGCAGGTACGTGCCGGGCCGCACGACGGCGTTGGCGGTGTTCCACGCGTAGTACTGCGCGGAGGTCCCGCGCGCGAAGACGTCGAGCGTCGGCTGCCCGGCGATGCCCCAGCGCTCGCGCAGCGCGGCGCCGGCAGCGGCGAACGGCGGCCGCGGGTCGGCGCGCCCCGCCGTGGCGAGCACCAGGCCGTGGGTCATCAGCGGCACGGCGAAGAGCAGCGCCATCAGCGTCAGCCGCGCCCGCGACGGCCACCGCCACAGCCACGGCAGCAGCAGTCCCATCACGCCGTAGAGCATCAGGATGTCGCCCGACCACACGCCGAACATGTGCACGGTGCCGATGGCGAGCAGCACCAGCATGCGGCGCCGGAAGAAGCCGGCGAAGCCGGCGCGGCCCTCCCGCGCCGCCACGGTGGCCTGCAGTGCGAAGCCGGCCCCGAGCAGCATCGAGAAGACCGAGTAGAACTTGCCCTCGACCAGCCAGTCGATCGCGAAGAGCACGGCGTCGCCGGCCGCGCTGAACGGCAGCGCCCGCCGCGCCCCCGCCTCCAGCATGTCGACGCCGAAGAAGCTCATCAGGTTGGCGTGGAGGATGCCGACCACGGCCATGCCGCGCACGGCGTCGAGCAGCGGCAGGCGATCGCGGGACGCGGTGGGTCGCGCGGCGGGGCTCATGGGCGGTGGGGCAGCCCGCTGAGGCTAGGGGCCGGCCGCCCAAGCCCGAAATGAATCTCGTTCACCGGTCGAATCCGCCCATCGATTGGAAGGCGTGGGACTGCCGCCGGCGCGTGGCCTAGCGTCGCCAGCAATGGCTTCAGGCGTACTCGCCGATCTCCGTCACGCCGTGCGAGCGCTGGCCAGGCGGCCGGCCTTCTCGGCACTGGTCGTCCTCATGCTCGGCCTGGGCACCGGCGCCAACGCCGCGATCTTCTCGGCGGTCGACTCGCTGCTGCTGCGTCAGCCGCCGTTCCGCGATCCCGGCGCGCTGGTGCGGATCACGGCGGTGCGCGGCGCCGAGGGCGGGGGCACCTTGTCCACGCCCGAGCTCGACGACCTGCTGGCGCTGCCGCAGATCGCCGACGCGGCGATGTACACCGACCAGGGCATGTACAACGCCAGCGGCTTCGGCACGCCCGAGGAACTGCCGGCGACCATCACCACGCACAACCTGTTTCGCGTGCTCGGGGTCGAGCCGCTGATCGGCGCCACCTTCCCGGCGGCGCTCGATCGCTCGCGCGGCTTCGGCCTGGTGATCAGCCACGGGCTGTGGGTGCGCAAGTTCGGCCGCGACCCGAACGTGGTCGGTCGGACCATGACGCTCGACGGCGCGCCCGGCTACACCATCCATGGCGTGATGCCCGAGGGGTTCAACTTCCCGTCGCACGCGGACCTGTTCCGCAGCAGCGGCATCTCGGCCAATCCTGACTACTACCGCAACCGCGCGATGCGCGACCGCTTCGTCGTGGCCCGTTTGCGGCCGGGCGTGGCGCCCGGAGAGGCGGCGGCGGCCATCGACACGCTCGCCCGTCGGCTCGAGCGCGAGTACCCGCTCACCAACGCCGGCGTCCGCTATCAGGTGACGCCGCTGCGTGAGATGTACTCGGGCCAGGTGCGTCCGTACGTGCTGCTGCTGTTCGCTGCGGTCACCCTGGTGCTCGCCGTGGCGTGCGTCAACATCGCCAACCTGCTGCTGTCGCGGGCCATCGCCCGCGAGCGCGAGACCGCCGTGCGGGCCGCGCTCGGCGCCAGCCGCTGGCGGCTCGTCCGGCCGCTGCTGGCCGAAAGCCTGGTCTACGCGGTGCTTGGCGCCGCGGTGGGCGCGGTGCTGGCCGTGGGCGGGACGCGCCTGCTGACGCGGCTGGTGCCGGTGCAGCTGCCGCCGTGGATGACGGTGGAGGCCGACTGGCGGGTCGGCCTGTTCCTGGTGGCGATCACCGTCGTCACAGCGGTGGCCGCCACCGCGCTGCCGGCGCTTCGCGCCTCGGCCGCCGATCCCCATGCCGCGCTGAAGGAGAGCACCCGCGGCTCGTCGTCGGGCCGCGCCCAGCGCGCGGTGCGGGCGACGCTGGTCGCCGCCGAGATGGCCCTGGCGCTGGTCCTGCTCGTCGGCGCCAGCCTGCTCTTGCAGAGCGTCTGGCGGCTGCACCAGGTGGACCTCGGCTACCGCACCGACTCGCGGCTGACGTTCCGCGTCGAGCTGGGGTGGGCGGCGTATGGCACGGTGGAGAAGACGCTGGCGTTCAATCGTGAGATGGTCGATCGCCTGCGCGAGCTGCCCGGCGTGCTCGGTGTGACCTACGACAACAACCTGCCGCTCAGCGGCAAGCCGCGCGACCCCTACGCCGTGCGCGTCGCCGGTCAGGGCCCCGACGAGGAGGCGGCCAATCCGTTCGTGCACGGCCACCTGGTGGGCCCCGACTACTTCCCGGTCATGGGCATTCCGATCGTGCGCGGCCGCGCCCTCGACGACCGCGACCGCGAGGACACCGAGCCCGTGGTCGTCGTGAGCCAGCGGCTGGCCGATCGTCTCTGGCCCGGCCGCGACCCCATCGGCCAGCGCCTGCAGGAACAGGACACGGCCCGGTCCGACGAGTGGCGCGTCGTGGTCGGCGTGGCGGGACCGGTGCTCCACCACGAACTCGACGGCGAGCCCGGCTTCGATGCCTACATGCCGGCCGCCCAGGAGCGCACCAACGGGCCGTACTTCGTCGTCCACACGGCCGGCGACCCGATGGCGCTGGCCCAGGCGGCGACGCGGCTGGTCGGGGCGATCGACCCGAACCAGTCGTTCCTCGACGTGCTGAGCTACGACACCCGAGTCGCCAACCGCATCTGGCAGCGGCGGCTCGCCGGCGTGCTGTTCGGCGCGTTCGCTGCTTTGGCGATCGTGCTCGCCGCGGTCGGCTTGTACGGCGTGATGTCGTACGTCATTGGCCAGCAGACCCGCGAGATGGGCGTGCGGTTGGCGCTCGGCGCCACCGAGGGCGGCGTGGTCCGCCACGTGGTCGCGCACGGCCTGGCGATGGCCGGTGCCGGCGCCGTTGCCGGTCTGGCCCTGGCGGCCGTCCTGGCGCGGCTCATGACCGGGGTGCTCTTCGGGGTGAGCGCCGCCGACCCGCTGACGTTCGTCGCCGTGCCCGCGGCGCTTCTGGGCATCGCCGCGCTCGCCTGCTACGGGCCGGCCCGGCGCGCCGCGCGCGTCGATCCAGTGGTGGCGCTGCGCGTCGAGTAACCCTCCAGCTCGACCGTTTAGCCGCGCGCGTTCCTTGACGCCGACCGCATTGGTCGGATATCTAGATATTGAGACTCAGTGTCAATATCCAGCCACGCCCTTCAGAGAACGGTCGCCCTCCTCATGTTTCGATCCAGACGCGCCACCCTGTTCCTCGGCCTGCCGGCTGCAGCGGCCATCCGTCACCTCGTCACCGCCCTCGCGATCGCGGCCGGGACGTCGATCGCGGCGGCGCCCGCCGCCGCGCAGGTCACGACCCTCACCGGACGCGTGGTCGACGTCTCCGGCGCGGCGGTGCCCGATGCGGCGGTGGTCGTGCAGCGCGGATCGGGCACCGTGGCCGCGGCGGTCACGAGCGACGCCACCGGCACTTACATCGTGCCGAGCCTCGCCGTCGGCGACTACACGGTGACGGCGTCCCGCGACGGCTTCTCGCTGACCGAACGGGCGATCAGCCTGCGCGGCGCCGCGCGGACCCTCGACCTGATGCTTCGCCCCGGCGCGCTCGCCGAGGAACTCACCGTGCTCGGCGCCCGCCTGGTGGGCTCTGACGCGATCCGGCAGCGGACGCCCGGCGCCGTCGACGTCGTCGATCGCGACACGCTGCGGGCCTCGCATGTCTTTTCGACCACCGAGGCGTTGCGCAAGGTGCCCGGGGTGATCGCCCGCGACGAAGAAGGGCTCGGCCTGCGGCCCAACATCGCCATCCGCGGCCTCAACCCGACGCGCTCCACCAAGGTGCTGCTGCTCGAGGACGGGCTCCCGGTGTCGTTCGCGCCCTACGGCGACAACGCCAGCTACTACCATCCGCCGATCGAGCGCTTCGAGCGCATCGAAGTGCTGAAGGGCTCGAGCCAGATCGGCTACGGGCCGGTGACGGTCGGCGGCGTCGTCAACTACATCACGCCCGAGGCGCCGCTCAGCCGGTCGATCGCCATCGACGTCATGGGCGGCAACCGCGCCTACGGGCACGGCGGTCTCACCTTCGGCGACACCTGGGGACGCACGGGGGTGTTCGCGCACGTCCAACGCAAGTCGAGCGACGGCGCGCGCGACAACATGCACAGCGACCTCAACGACGTGATGCTCAAGGTGAACCACGCGTTCGGCGCCACCCAGTCGCTGGCCGCCAAGGGCAACTACTTCGGCGAGCGGTCGCAGCTGACCTACAGCGGCCTGCGCGCCGACGAATACACCGCCAACCCGCGGCAGAACCCGTTCGCCAACGACGACTTCACCGGCGACCGCTGGGGCTTCAACGCCACCTACCGGGCGTTGGCCTGGGCGCGCGCCGCCGTCACCGCTTCGGCCTACACCTCCACCTTCGATCGTGACTGGTGGCGTCAGTCGAGCAACTCGGCGCAGCGCCCGAACGACGCCGCCGACCCGGCCTGCGGCGGCATGGGCAACCTGCTCACCACCTGCGGCAACGAGGGCCGGCTGCGCAGCTACCGTCACACCGGCGGCGAGGTGCGCGTGCGTGTCGACGGCCGCCTCGGCGCCGCCGTGGAGACCGACTTCGGGGCTCGCGCCCACGTCGAGCGGCAGGATCGCCAGCAGCAGAATGGCGCCACGCCGACCGCCCGCAGCGGCGTCGTCGTCGAGAACAATCTGCGCACCACCGACGCGCTGTCGGCGTTCGTGCAGCAGCGCTGGATGGCCGGCGCGTGGACGCTGTCGCCTGGCGCGCGCGTCGAGCGCATCGACTACACGCGCACCAACCAGCTGATCGGCGTATCGGGCGACGCCACGCTCACCGAGTTCGTCCCCGGCGTCGGCCTCGCCTATGCGGCCGGCGCCGGCGCCACCGTCTTCGCCGGCGTGCACAAGGGCTTCGCGCCGCCGCGGGCCGAGGACATCATCAACAACACCACCGGCGGCCTCGTCGAACTCGACCCCGAGCGCAGCTGGAACTACGAGGCCGGCGGCCGCACGCGAATGGGCGTCGTCGAGGTCGATGCCACGGTCTTCCGCCTCGACTACGACAACCAGATCGTGCCGGCCAGCGTGGCCGGCGGCGTCGGCGCGCTGCTGACCAATGGCGGACAGACGCTGCACCAGGGCGCCGAGGCCGGCGTGCGCGCCGACTGGCGGCGGGTGGCCGACAGCGCCAGCGACGTCTACACGCGCGTGGCCTACACCTGGCTGCCGGTGGCGAGGTTCACCGGGACGAGGACCAGCAGCGTCGGCGGCGCGACGACGGTGTCGGTGTCGGGCAACCGCCTGCCGTACGCGCCGCGCCACCTCGCCACGGTGACGCTCGGCTACCGGCACATGGCCGGCCTCGACCTGCAGGTGGAGGCGCAGCACGTCGGCGAGCAGTTCACCGACGACCTCAACACCGTGGCCGGCACGGCCGACGGACAGCGCGGCCTGATCGCCGGCTACACCTACTGGAACGCCGCCGCCACGTGGCGGCTGCCGCAGCTCCCCGGATCGGTGTACATCGCCGTCAAGAACCTCGACGACCGCCTGTTCATCGTCGATCGCTCACGCGGCATCCTGCCCAGCCATCCGCGGCTCCTGCAGGTCGGCACCTCATGGCGGTTCTGAGCGCGATGCACGCGACCGCACCCGACGGCGCCCGGCCCGCGGCGATGGTCGAGCTGCGCGCGGTGCGGCGCCGCTTCGGCACGACGCCGGCGCTGGCCGGGGTCTCGCTCGATGTCCGCCGCGGCGAGACGCTCTGTCTCGTCGGACCGTCTGGGTCGGGCAAGTCGACGCTGTTGCGGATCGTCGCCGGACTGGAGCGGCCCGACGACGGCGAGGTGGTGCTCGACGGCGTCGTGGTCGACGGCCCCGCCACGTTCGTGCCGCCCGAGACGCGACGCGTCGGGATGGTGTTCCAGGACTTCGCGCTGTTCCCGCACCTCACCGTCGCCGGCAACGTCGCCTTCGGCCTGCGCGGCGTGCCGCGCGGCGACGCCGATGCCAGGGTCGGCCGCCTGCTCGACGCGGTCGGCCTCGGCGGGTTCGCGGCTCGCGCGCCGCACACGCTGTCGGGCGGCGAGCGCCAGCGCGTGGCGCTGGCCCGGGCGCTGGCGCCCGAGCCGCGCGTGCTGCTCATGGACGAGCCGTTCTCGAGCCTGGACGGCCGGCTGCGCGAGCAGGTGCGCGACGACACCGCGGCGCTGCTCCGTCGGCTCGGCACCACCGTCGTCGTCGTGACCCACGCCCCCGACGAGGCGCTGGCCCTGGGCGATCGCGTGGCGCTGATGCGGACCGGGCACCTCGTGCAATGCGCGCCGCCAGACGAGATCTACCGCCGGCCGGCGTCGAGCTTCGCGGCGCGCTTCTTCGGCGAGGTCAACCAGCTGCCGGCGATCTGCCGCGGCGGCGTGGCCGACACGCCGCTCGGGCCGGTGGCCGCCTCGGCGGTGGCCGAGCGCGCCGCCGCGTGTGTCTGCATCCGGCCCCACGACCTGCGCATCGTGCCAGAGCCGACGACGCTCTCCGGGCGGGTCGTCGATGCCCGGTTCCGCGGCGGCTGGCTCGACGTGGGCGTCGAGGTGACGTGGGGTGCGGATCGCACCCTGCTGCGCGTCCATACGCTCGACCCGGCGCCGCCGCCGGGCACCGTCGTCCACCTCGCCACCGATCTGCGCCGGGCGGTCGTCACCGCCGCCGACGCCGCCTGACCCGTCACTGTCTTCCTGGAGCCATCGATGTCCCGTCACCTGTCGCGTTCCTTCGCCGCGTTCATCGCCGTCATCGCGCTGGCCACGCCGGCCGCGGCGCAGACGCTGAACCTCTACACCACCCGCGAGCCGGGGCTCATCGCCCCGCTGGTCGAGGCGTTCACCAAGACGACCGGCATCACCGTCAACAGCATCTTCATCAAGGACGGCCTGGCAGAACGCGTCGCGGCCGAGGGCCCGCGCTCGCCGGCCGACCTGCTGATGGCCGTGGACATCGGCGCACTGGTCGATCTGGTGGAGAAGGGCGTCACCCAGCCGACGTCGTCGGCCGTGCTCGAGCAGGCGATTCCGGCGAACCTCCGCGGCCCCAAGGGCGAGTGGTTCGCGCTGTCGCTGCGGGCGCGGCTGGTCTACGCCGACAAGGACGCCGCGCTGTCGGCTGTCACCTACGAACAGCTCGCCGATCCGCGGTGGCAGGGCAAGATCTGCACGCGCTCCGGCCAGCATCCGTACAATACGGCGCTGGTCGCTGCTTACATCGCCCATCACGGCGAGGCCCGTGCGGAGCAGTGGCTCACCGGACTGAAGGCCGGCCTGGCCCGCGCGCCCACCGGCGGCGATCGCGACGGCGCCCGCGACATCATGGGCGGGATCTGCGATCTGGCGATCGGCAACTCGTACTACGTGGGGCTGATGCGCAGCGGCGCCGGCGGCGCCGACCAGAAGGCCTGGGGATCGGCGATCAAGGTGCTGCTGCCGACCTTCGCCGGCGGCGGCACGCACGTCAACGTCTCGGGTGCCGCGGTGGCGCGCCACGCGCCCAATCGGGCCGCCGCCGTGCGCTTCCTCGAGTACCTGGTGTCCGACGAGGCGCAGAAGATCTACGCCGAGGCCAACTTCGAGTACCCGGTGAAGGCGGGGGCCGCGGTGCACCCGATCATCGCGGCGCTCGGCGCGCTGAAGGTGGACGCGTTGCCGCTGACCGAGGTGGCTCGCCACCGCGCCGCCGCCAGCCGCCTCGTCGACAAGGTCGGCTTCGATCGGTAGCGGCGTTCCGCGACCCCGCGGGGCGGGCTGCTAAGCTACGCCGATGTTCCGGCGCGGACGACCCGCCGCGGGCGCTGCGTGGCTCGTCGCTGCCGGGTGTGTCGCCGCAGCGGTGGCGGCGCCGATCGCCGGCCTCGGCCGGGCCGCCGTCCACGGCACGTCCGACCTCTGGGCGCACCTGGTCGCCTACGTGCTGCCGGGCGCGCTCGCCGACACCGCGCTGCTGCTCGCCGGCGTCGGCGTGATCACGGTGCTCATCGGGGCGTCGTCTGCGTGGCTCGTCACGGCGTACGAGTTCCCGGGCCGGCGCTGGCTGCAGTGGGCGCTGCTGCTGCCGCTGGCGATGCCCACCTACGTCGTCGCCTACGCCTATCTCGACCTGCTGCACCCGGTGGGCCCCGTGCAGTCGGCGCTGCGCGCCGTGCTGGGCTACGACAGTCCGCGCGACTTCCGCCTGCCCGACATCCGCTCGATGACCGGCTGCGTGCTGCTGTTGGCCGCGGTGCTCTATCCGTACGTCTACGCGACGGTCCGTGCGATGCTGCTCACCCAGGCGGCCACCCAGCTCGAGGCGGCACGCACGCTCGGGACCGGCGGCGTGGCCCTGTTCTGGCGGGTGGCGCTGCCGATGTGCCGGCCGGCGATCGCCGCCGGCGTCAGCCTGGCGCTCCTCGAAGCGCTGAACGACATCGGCGCCGCCGAGTTCCTCGGCGTTCGCACGCTGACGGTGTCGATCTACGCGACGTGGGTGACCCGTTCCGACCTGCCCGGCGCCGCCCAGATCGCCCTGGCCATGCTGGTCGTCGTCGCCGGGCTGGTGTGGATCGAGCGGCGCGCCCGGCGCGACCGCCGCTACGCCAACGACGCCCGCCAGTTGCGGTCGCTGACGCCGCAGCCGTTGCATGGCTGGCGCCGGACGGCGGCCACGGCCGTCGCGCTGGCGCCGATCGTCGCCGGCTTCCTGGCGCCGTTCGCCTACCTGGCGCATGCGACGGTCGTGCGCCTCGAGCGCGGCGGTGTGGCGTCGGCGGCCCTGTTCGGCCAGGCGGCAGCCACCGTCGGCTTCGCCGCGGCGAGCACCGCGGTCGTCGTCGTCGCGGCGGTGGTCGTCGGCTATGCCCATCGCCTGTGGCCCGGTTGGCGCGGGTCCGCCGTCGTCCGCGTCGCGACGTTCGGCTACGCGGTGCCAGGCACGGTGCTGGCGATCGGCCTGCTGCCGGTGCTGGCCGCGATCGACGGCGCGGTCGAGGCGGCCGGCGCGGCCGTCGGCGTGGTCTGGCCCCTCTTCACGCTCGGCACCGGTGCAGCGGTGGTGTATGCGTGCGCGGCGCGGTTCCTCGCCGTCGGTGTCGCCGGCGTGGAGTCGGGCCTGGCGCGGGTCGCGCCCGCCATCGACGACGCCGGCCGCACGCTGGGCGCGCCCGCCGGCGAGCGCCTGCGTCGGCTCCACCTCCCGCTGATCCGCCCGGCCACGGCCGCGGCGGCCCTCCTCGTGTTCGTCGACGCAATGAAGGAACTGCCGGCGACGCTGCTGCTGCGTCCCATCGGCGTCGAGACGCTGGCGACCTTCCTCTACGGCGAGGCCGCGCGTGGTACCTACGAGGACGGCGCGATCGCGGCGTTGCTGATCGTCGTCGTCGGCATCCTGCCGGTGCGGCTGATGGCGCGCGTCGGCAGCGGCACCGGCTGAGCACCGCGCCGCCCGCGCACCCATACCCGCTGCCGGTGCGCGCCAGTTCATCCATGCCGTCGTCGACCGTCGGGAATGCCGACCTCCCGTGCGGTGTTGACCAACAGTGGATTCGGCGAGTGTCCGCTGCGTCCCACCGTCACTCGTGTCATGGGAGGAGTCGTTCGATGAAAGCTCACGTGTTCCCGCTGCTCGTCGGCACCGCGTTGTTCATGAGTGCCTGCTCGGCGTCCCCGACGCCCACGTCGCCCTCGGCGTCCCCCGTGGCCGAGCTGGGCGATGCCAGCGCGTCGGCCGGCCTGCGTCCCGGCCGCTCGACCATCGTCGATCTCGTGACGGCGCCCGACGGCGAGTTCGACGTCCTGCAGGCCGCGGTGGTCCGTGCCGGCCTGGTCGGTGCGCTGAGCGGCACCACCCAGTACACCGTGTTCGCACCCACCGATCAGGCCTTCGTGGTGACGCTGGGCGCGGCCGACGAGCCCGCGGCGATCGCCGCTGTCCAGGGCCTGCCGCTCGACGCTCTCCGGAACATCCTGCTGTTCCACGTCACCGAGGGCCGTCGCAACAGCACGTCGGTGCTGGCCGCGCCGCGCTACACCATGTTGAACGGCGGCGTGCTCACGCGCGAGACGCTGACCGCGGCGGGCGTCGCCCAGACCGACATCTCGGCGTCCAACGGCATCGTGCACGTGATCAATCGCGTGCTGCTGCCCTGACGGACTCGCCGTCGTTCGCCGGCTCTGGACGCCCGGTCGTTGCCGGCCGGCGACCATTCGGCGAGCTGAACTGCGTCAACGCGGGCAGCGCACGCCTACAATCGTCCCACCATGAAGCGCTCGATGCTCGTCCTGGTCGTTGCGACGGCGGCGCTGTCCCTGCTCTCGGCGGTACCGCGCGCCGAACAACCGACCCGCGCCGCCTTCGCCATCGGCGGCGTGCAGGTGCCGGCGGGGCAGCGGCTCGACGTCGATCTGGCGGTGCCCGCGGGCGCGGCCGATCCGGCGACGGTCGTGCTGACCACGGTCTTCCACGGCGCGCGTCCGGGACGGGTGCTCGCGCTGACCGCCGGCGTGCACGGCTTCGAGTACGCGCCGATCCTGGCGGCGCAGCGCCTCCGCGACCGCATCGACCCGGCGACGTTGGCGGGCACCGTAATCCTGGTCCGCCTGGCCCATGTCAACGCGTTCGAGCAGCGCGTGCCGTTCGTCAACCCGTTCGATCGCAAGAACCTCAATCGGATGTTCCCGGGCCGGGCCGAGGGCACCCAGGCCGAGCGCATCGCCTGGACGTTGACCACCGAGGTGATCCGGCGCTCCGATCTGCACGTCGAGCTCCACGGCGGCGACGGCGCCGAATGGCTCGAGGCCTTCGCCGGCGCCTACGGCGGGCCGCTGGCCGCGGCGCAGTACGCCGACGCGCGGCGCATGGCGCTGGCCTTCGGCCTGCCCAACTACGTGAAGTACTCGATGAACACGCAGGCGCAGGTCGACAGCGGCCGGTCGCTCAACCGCCAGGCGGTCGCCGACGGCAAGCCGACGGTGCTGGTCGAGATCGGCGAGAACGGCCGTACCGACGACGCGTTCGTGACGCCAATCGTCCGCGGCGTCGAGAACCTGTTGCGCGAGTTCGGCATGAGCCCGGGGACGCCGACCCCGCCCCGTCCCGACACCCGGTGGTTCGACGACACCACGGGCGTGAGCGCGAAGACCACCGGCATCATCACCCCGGTGGCGAAGGCCGCGCGGCTCGTGAAGGCCGGCGAGACGATCGCCACGATCCGCGACTACCGCGGCGCCCTGATCGAGACCGTGGCGTCGCCGATCGATGGCTACGTGCTCTACGGGCTGGCCGGTCCGCCGGCAGTCGCCGGCGACACGGTGGCGACGATCGGCCGGCCGGCGAACGGTCCGCTCTGAGCGAGTAGACTCGATCGGATGGGTCTGCCCGTTCCGCCCGACCAGATCGCCTTCGGCATCGACACCTTCGGCGACGTCACGCTCGGCCCCGACGGCCAGCCGCTGTCGCAGGCGCAGGTGCTGCGCCACGTCGTCGAGGAAGCGGTGCTGGCCGACCAGGTGGGATTGGCCTGTTTCGGCGTCGGCGAACACCACCGCGCCGACTTCGCCGTGTCGGCCCCCGAGGTCGTGCTGGCGGCGATCGCGTCGCGCACCTCGCGCATCCACCTCGGCTCGGCCGTCACCGTGCTGAGCACCGACGACCCGATCCGTGTCTACCAGCGCTTCTCGACGCTCGACGCGCTGTCGAACGGCCGCGCCGAGGTCATCCTCGGCCGCGGCTCGTTCACCGAGTCGTTTCCGCTGTTCGGCTTCGACCTGGCCCACTACGAAGCGCTGTTCGAGGAGAAGCTCAGCCTGTTCGCGGCGCTGCAGAGCGGCCAGCCGGTGACGTGGTCGGGACGGACGCGGCCGCCGCTCTCCAGCCAGCGGGTCTATCCGCCGATCGAGTCGGGGCGGCTGCGCACCTGGGTCGGCGTCGGCGGCAGCCCCGAGTCGGTGATTCGCGCCGCCCGCTACGCGTTCCCGCTCACCGTGGCCATCATCGGCGGTTCACCGGCGCGGTTCCGCCCGTTCGTGGACCTGTACCACCAGGCACTCGCGCAGTTCGGCCACGCCGCCCTGCCGGTGGCCGCCCACTCGCCAGGACACGTCGCCGCCTCGGACGAGCAGGCGCGCGAAGAGGTCTGGCCGCACTACCGCGACATGATGAGCCGCATCGGCGCCGAGCGTGGCTGGCCGCCGGTGACCCGCGCGCAGTTCGACCGCGAGGCGGGACCAGACGGCGCGCTGTGCGTCGGCGGGCCCGAGACCGTCGCGCGCAAGATCGCCGCCACCATCCGCACGCTCGGGCTGTCGCGCTTCGACATGAAGTACAGCAACGGCCAGCTGCCGCACGAGGCGGCGATGCGCAGCGTCGAGCTCTACGGCACGCGGGTCGCGCCCCGTGTGCGGGAGCTGCTCGCCGAACCAGCGCGCGGCTCGGATATGATCAGCGGATGACCTTGTCGATTCGCGCCAGCCGGGCCGTATACACGGGCTTCGCCGTCTTCGCCCTCCTCGTTGCGACCGCCGCGTGTGGCGGCGGCAGCAGCGAGCCGGCGACGGCGCCAGCCGCCGCCGCGGCGCCGACCGCCACCGCCGACGGTCCGGGCGTGATCGCCGGCACCTTCACCTACGACGGCCCGCCGGTCGAGGCGCGGCCGCTGCAGATGGATTCGGATCCCAAGTGCGTGCCGGCGCCCGGCGCCGTGTCGGAGCGCCTCGTCGTCGGCGCCGACAAGGGGCTGCAGAACGTGTTCGTGTGGGTCAAGGACGGCCTCGGGGATCGCACCTACGCCGTGCCGACGACGCCGGTGATGCTCGACCAGAAGGGCTGCCAATACCTGCCGCACGTGTTCGGCGTCCAGGTCGGTCAGACCGTGAAGGTCGCCAACAGCGACGCCGCGCTGCACAACGTGCACTCGACGCCGAAGGCCAACCGCGAGTTCAACTTCAGCCAGCCCGCCAACGTCCCGCCGGTGGACCGGGTGTTCAACACCGCCGAGATCGGCGTGCCGCTCAAGTGCGACGTGCACGGCTGGATGAACGCCTACGCCAACGTGGTGCCGCACCCGTTCTACGCCGTCACCGGCGCCGACGGCCGCTTCGAGATCAAGGGGCTGCCGGCCGGCAGCTACACGCTCGAGGCGTGGCACGAGACGCTGGGCACGCAGACGATGACGGTGACGGTGGACGGCACGACGCCGGCCAGCGTGTCCGGCGTGTTCAAGCCCGCGACGTAGGGCCGGGCGTCAGCGCTGCCGAACGGCGCTACGACTGCGGCAGCAGCGCCACCTGACGCGCCATCCAGGCGTCGAAGTCGGTCTGCGACAGCACGCCGTAGATCCCGCGCATGCGGGAATGGCCCAGCCCGCACAACTGCGAGCAGGCGATGTCCCACTCGCCGACGACGGTGGGCGTGAACCACACCGGCTGCGAGATCCCCGGCGTGGTGTCCTGCTTGATGCGCATCTCGGGCAGGCCGAAGCTGTGGATCACGTCCTTGGTGGACAGGTGCACGATCACCGGCTTGCCGACCGGCATGTTGAGCCGGTTGATGGTGGTGACGTCGTCCTTGGCCGCCGGGTCGCGCCGATCGAGCCCCAGCGGGTTGTCGGGATTCACCAGGCGGATGTCGGTGCGGCCGAAGACGCCGTCGGCGCCCGGATAGTGCACGTTCCAGGCGAACTGTTCGGCCACGACCCGCACCACCGTGCTCTCGTGCTCGTGCGGCAGCGCGTCGACCCGCGCGCTCCACACCGGGACCGAGAAGAACGCCAGCAGCGCCACCTCGGCGGCGAGCACGCCGCCCTCCACCCACGTCGCCCAGCGCGCCCGCACGCCGTGATACGCCGCCGCCGGCTGCCGGGTGCGGCGGAACCGCACCAGCACGTAGACGAAGAACGCACTCCAGCCGACGAAGAGCACCAGCATCAGCCAGTGGACGAGCGCCATGATCTGGTCCACGGCGCCGGCCTCGGCCGACGCCGCCACCGGCAGTCCGAGCCACTCGAGCATCATCGAGCGCGCTCCGGCAGCGGCGGCAGGCTGGGGGCCACGGCCTGGTCCGGCGCTGCGGCGTCGGCGGCGCGGGCGCGGCGGGCCAGCGTGACGAAGAACGCCGCGAAGCAGGTCAGCACGACGAGGGTGACGACCACCAGCACGCCGATGCCCGCGGTGAGGCTGTCGCGCAGCAGCGGGTCGCCGCCGGTGAAGCACACCGGGCAGCCCATGGCGGTGATGCCACGCTGAATCACGTCGGTCGAAGGTCGCGTGCGCACGGGGTCCTCGTCAGGGCGTCGCCGAGTCGAACGGCGGGGCGAACCGCGTGCCCGGCACGTGGTCCGCTTCGGTGAGCAGCGTGAGCGCGAAGAGCCCCGCGCAGAACACGGCGGTGAACGCCAGCGCGATGTGGACCAACCGGCGCTCGCGCAGCAGGTGCATGAACACGACGGTCACGAGCGCCGCCTTGGCGGTGGCGATGAGCAGGCCCACCGCGACGGCCGCGCCGCCCGACAGGCCGAGCGCGCCGGCGCCGACCGTCGCCACGGTCAGGGCCAGCAGCGCCGCGAACACGGCCAGATAACTGCGGGTTTCCGCAACGGCGTCGTCAGCCATGTCAGAGCAGGTACAGCACCGGGAACAGGAAGATCCACACCAGGTCGACGAAGTGCCAGTAGAGGCCGGCGATCTCGACGCGGTTGGTGAAGCGCTGCGGGTCGCTGCGCCACATCCGCAGCCCCGGTCCCCACAGGAACAGGTTGACGGCCATGCCGGCGATCACGTGGATCGCGTGCAGGCCCGTGAGCGTGAAGTAGAGGCCGAGGAAGTTGTTGGTCGCCGGCAGCAGGCCGTGCGCGAACTTGTCGCTGTATTCGATCGCCTTCACGATCAGGAACACGGTCGCGGCGCCCAGCGTGGCGCCCATGAACAGCCGGAAGCGGCCCGGGTTGCCGGCCTTGAGCGCCGTCCACGCCAGCACCATCGTCACCGACGACGCGATGAGCACCACGGTGTTGAGGGCCCCGAGCGGCACGCTGACCACCGCCGACTGGTCGGGCCAGCGCGGATCGCCGGTGCGCAGCAGCACGTAGGACGCGAACAGCGACCCGAACAGCATCACTTCCGAGGCGAGGAACAGCCAGATCCCCAGCTTGGGATTGGTCAGGCCGGTGTCGGGCCGGGCGTCGGTGGTGTAGGGGATGTCCACGGTGGTGGCGGTCGTCACGTCGCGGCCGGGCCGTCGCCCTGCGGGGTGAAGTCGGTGGCGGCGTCCGGCGCGCTGTACTCATAGGGCCCGCGCCACGCCCGCGGCCGCGTCGCGACGTTGCCCGCCGCCAGCGGCGGCGCCGCCGTGGCCCATTCGAGCGTGGTCGCCTGCCACGGGTTGGTGCCGGCGACGCGTCCGAAGCGCGGCGTCACCAGGAGATTGACGACGAACGCCAGCTGGAACAGCCCCAGCGCCACCGCCGCGTGCGCCATCGGCACGTTGAGGTAGAGCGTCTCCTGGGCGTGCGTGTAAAGCGCGCCGCCGTCCCACAGCCGGCGGTTCACCCCGGCCAGGCCCTGCGCGAACATCGGCATGAAGATGAGGTTCATGCACACGAGCGAGCCGACGAAGTGGATGCGGCCCAGCGTCTCGTTGAGGACCCGCCCGGTGATCTTCGGGTACCAGTAGTAGATGCCGGCGAACAGCGCGAAGATCGTCCCCGGCGCCACCAGGTAGTGGAAGTGCGCGACGACGTAGTTGGTGTCGTGCAGCGGGATGTCGGTGGTGGCCAGTCCGAGCGGCAGCCCGGTGAGCCCGCCGATGCCGAACATCGGCAGGAACGCCAGCGCGAACAGCATCGGCGTGGTGAAGCGGATCGACCCGCCGTAGAGCGACAGCACCAGCGCGCTCAGGATGATCACCGACGGAATCGAGATGATCATCGTCGTCGCCTGGAAGAAGGCGCTGATCGTCGTGCCCATGCCGGTGAGGAACATGTGGTGGGCCCACACCAGGAACGACAGGAAGCCGAGCACGAACAGCGAGTAGACCATCAGCGGATAGCCCCACAGGGGCTTCCGCGTGTTGTTGGCGATCACCTCGGCGATGATGCCCATCGCCGGCAGCACCAGCACGTAGACCTCGGGGTGCGCCAGGAACCAGAACAGGTGCTGCCAGAGCAGCGCGTTGCCGCCGCCGGCGCGGTCCACCGCCTGGCCGCCCACCACCAGGCCGCTCGGCAGGAAGAAGCTGGTGTCGGCCAGCCGATCCATGCCCTGGAGAATCGCCGCCGCCTGCAGCGCCGGGAACGCCAGCAGCAGCAGGAACGCCGTGACGAACTGCGCCCACACGAAGAAGGGCAGGCGGAACCAGGTGAGCCCCGGCGCGCGCAGCTGGACCACCGTGGTGATGAAGTTCAGCGCGCCGAGCAGCGACGAGAAGATCAGCAGCAGCATGCCGCCCAGCCACCACGTCTGGCCGTCGCGGGCGATCACCGCCAGCGGGGCATACGACGTCCAGCCCGAGCCCGCGGCGCCGCCGGGCGTGAAGAAGCTGGCCAGCATCACCGCGCCGCCGGCGGCGTAGCACCACCAGCTGAGCAGGTTGAGGCGCGGGAACGCCATGTCGGGCGCGCCGATCTGCAGCGGCAGCACGTAGTTGCCGAAGGCGCCGACGGCCAGCGGCACCACGCCGAGGAACACCATGATCGTGCCGTGCATGGCGCCGAGCTGGTTGTAGACCTCGGGCAGCAGGATGCCGCCGGGGGCCCACTCGCCGAGCAGCCCGCCGATCAGCGGCAGCGGCTGGCCGGCGTAAGCGTGCTGCCAGCGGATGACGAGCACGAGGAGGAAGCCCACCAGCAGGAACAGCAGGCTGGTCACGCCGTAGAGCAGGCCGATGACCTTGTGGTCGGTGGAGAAGAACGCTCGCCAGCTCACGCCGGCGCGATCGTATCAACTGCCCGGCGTCGTGGGAAGGCGACCCACGGCCGGGATGGCGGCCGGGCGTGCCGGCAGGCGCGCTATAATCCGCGGGTTTCGAGCGTCCGCGGCAGGCGGACCGCGCCGGGTGGCGCGGCTGATCGCTCGACAAGGAGTGGCGATGGGTATGCGAGTGGTGAACGCGGTGGCCGTCACCGGAATGATCCTGGCCGGGGCGGCCTGCGGCGGGTCGGAAGCGCCGCCAGCCGCCACCTCGACGCCGCCGGCGGCGACGGCACCCGCGCCGGCCGCGGCCGCGCCCGCCGGGCCGCGCGTGTTCTTCGTGACGCCCAAGAACGGCGACACGATCAAGCCGATGTCGACGGTGGAGTTCGGCAGCACCGGCCTCACCGTGGCCGCCGTGCCGCCGGGCGAGCTGAAGCCTGAACAGGTGCGCGCCAACACCATCCACTACCACCTCGGCACCGACACCGACTGTCTGCCGGCCGGCACGGCGATTCCGAAGGCAGATCCGTGGATCCACTTCGGCGACGGCAAGAACGTGATCGAGATGTCGCTGGCCCCCGGGCAGCACCGCATCGCTGTCCAGGCCGGCGACGATCGCCACATGACGATCGCCGGGCTCTGCGAAGTGATCAGCGTCACCGTCACTCCGTAAGTCCAGCTCGGCCGTGCGCTCCGCAGCCGCGGCGCGCTGCATGCAATCGCTACAGCGGCCGGCGCAGTTACTTCCTGCGTCGGCCGTTCGTGCGTACACGGGACTGTCGTGTCGTCGGATTGGCGGGCGAATCGTCGCGTTGGCCGCTGGCCCCGGCCTTGCAGAGCGCGCGCCGCCGGCAGCGAAGCGGCGCGGAGCCCCTAATCGTGTCCACATCGCATCTGGTCGTCCGGGCGTTCGGCGTGGTCGTCGGCGTGTTCGGTCTGTCGGCGATGGCGACGCTGCAGACCGCCGTGCTCGAGACGTTCGAGACCGCGCCCGACACATGGCTGGTGGCGCGCGATGTCACGGGAAGCGGCACCGTCACCGCCACCGCGACGACGGTCGCATCGGGCGCCGGGGCGGCCAGACTGGCCGCCGCGGCCCCCGGCGACGTCGCCCAGCTGCGCACCACGTTCACCGACGCGGCCGGCGCGCACACCTGGAACGAGCGCCCCGGCACCTTCCGCTGGCAACGCGCCCGGGTCTACGTGCCGTCGACGACGCTGACCGCGCTCGGCCCCACCGGCTCGATGACACTGGGTGGCTTCTGGCCGTCGGCGACGCCGACCCAGGGCTGGTTCCTCCGCGTGCGCGGCGGCGGCCAGTTGTCGGTGGTCGGCACCCGCGACAGCGGCGCGGCGGTGGAGTTTCCGATCTACGCCACGCTGCCCGCCGACCGGTGGGTCACGCTCGAGCTGGGTCTGCACTCCCAGGCCGGGCCCGGCGTGAAGCGCGCCTTCGCGGTGTTCATCGACGGCGTCGCCCACGGCTGGTTCCGCCAGGGCCGCATGGTGGCCGAAACCTACGACCGCGTCGCCGTCGGCGTGCTCGCCACCAGCGTCGCGGCGCCGGTCGTCGTGTTCGTGGACGACTGGGGCACCGCCGGCACGTCGGCCGTGCCGACCGGCCCGGATGCCCGCCCGACGAGCACGCTGATCGCCACGGACTTCCGGGCCAGCGGCGGCGCCAACTGGCAGATCGACTGGACCACTTGGGCCAACGACCTGCGCCTCGACCCGGTCTTCGGCCTGTTCTCGAACCTCGACCGCCTGCAGTCGGGCATCAACCTCGACCGGGCGCCGGATCTGACCAGCGGCTGGGCCGAGATCGAAATCGACTGGCCCAAAGGCCGGCCGCTCGAGGTCCGTCCCAACGGCTACTTCGGGCCGATGGTCGGCTTCCGCAAGGAGATCAACCGCGAGCAGAACCTCGAGGTGATCCCGATCGGCAACGGCGACGGCACTGTCGATCTCGTGTTCGAAGCCTGGGACGGAATCGGCCCGACCATCCTGGCGCGGACACCGCTGCCGGTGGCTTCGTTCGGCGGCTCGGCGATTCCCGAACCCGGCGATGTCATCCGCGCCCGCTGGGCGCAAGTGACCGCGACGGCCATCGATCTGCGCGCCAGCTACTACGACGCCAGCGCCGGCGGATGGCTTCCCGACATCCTGAGCGGCGTGTTCGACATCGGCGCGATCAGCGGCGTGGACTTCAACGACGGGTTCCACACGATGTCCAGTGTGACCACCGACTCGCCGTTCTACGCCATCCGCCGCTACCACGTCGGCACGCTCGACACCTACCCGGGAGCCGCGCCGCCACCGCCCCCGCCGCTGCCGACGCTGCGCGTGAACGATGCCACCGCCACCGAGGGCACGGCCACACCAGGCAGCGCCGTCTTCACCGTGTCCCTGTCGGCGGCGAGCGCCGTGCCGGTCACCGTCGCGTACGCGACCAGCCCCGGATCGGCACTGGCCGGCAGCGACTTCGTGGCCACGTCCGGCACGCTCACGTTCGCGCCTGGCACCACGACGCAGCTGATGCCGATCACGCTGGTGGCCGACGCGGCCGTCGAACCCACCGAGACCTTCGCCCTCGTGCTGTCGACCGCGGTCAACGCGACCATCGCCGATGCCGACGGCGTGGCGACGATCACCGACGACGACACCGCCTCCGGGCCGACCACCGCCACGTTCGCCATCGCCGCCGGCGCCGACGACGTGAACGAGGTGACCAACATCCTGGGGGCGACGGAGACCACGCTCTTCGTCGGCACCGCCAACGGCACCAGCCACACGGGCTTGCGCTTCACCGGGGTCACGATTCCGCGCGGCGCCACCGTGACGTCGGCGCGCGTGCAGGTCCGGGCCTCCGCCACCCAGTGGAACGCCAAGCAGTTCGAATGGGCGGCCGAAGCCGCCGGCAGCGCCGCGGCGTTCACGACGACGAGCCGGCCGTCGCAGCGCGTGCTCGGCACGGCTCGCGTGACGCACAACACCAACCTCCAGTGGGTGTCGGGCGCGTGGTACACGCTGGAGGAACTGGCGCCGCTGGTACAGGGCGTCGTCGGTCGCCCGGATTGGAGCCCCGGAAACGCCCTGGCGCTGATCGTGCGCGGCACGGGCGGCAGCTGGTCGCGCAAGTTCCTGAGCGCGTTCGAGAGCGGCGCCGCCAACGCCCCCCGACTGGTCGTGACCTTCACCGCACCCGGCGGCGGCGCGCCCGACCCGCCGCCCACGGCGAGCGTCAACGACGTCACGATCGCCGAGGGCACCGGCGGCACGGCCGGTGCCGTCTTCACGGTCACGCTGTCGGCGCCGGCCACCCAGACCGTGACGATCGGGTACGCCACGGCCAACGGCACCGCCACGGCGCCGGCCGACTACGCCAGCACGGCGGGCACGCTCACGTTCGCGCCTGGCGTCACCACGCAGACGATCGCGGTGCCGCTGGTGACCGACAGCGTGGTCGAGGCGAACGAGACGT
>CAYUAX010000027.1:0-36108 GCA_964442845.1 uncultured Bifidobacteriaceae bacterium
CTCGATCGCCTGACGATGATGCTGCTCATCGGCCGTATTTCAGCAGCCTGCTAGAATGCCTGCGCCATGCTCACCCGCCGCACCTTCCTCACTTCCACCACCCTCGCCGCCGCCACCGCCCGCGCCGCCTCGGCCGCACCCCGCTCGGCTGAGCTGCTGATCCAGCGCACGGTCAAGCCAGTGGTCATCTCGGACTACTCCGGCTTCCAGTTCACCAACGGCGGGTCCGAGAACTGCGTCACCCGCGCCTTCCGCCTCATCACCGAAGGCAAGGACGTGCTCGACGCGCTGATCGCCGGCGTGAATATCCCCGAGCTCGACCCCACCGAGACGGGCATCGGCTTTGGCGCGCTGCCCAACGCCGACGGCGTCATCGAGCTCGACGCCTCGTGCATGCACGGGCCGCTGAAGCGGGCCGGGGCGGTGGCCTCGCTGCAGGGCGTGCGCACGCCGTCGCTGGTCGCCAAGGCGGTGATGGACTACACCGACCACCACCTGCTGGTCGGCACCGGCGCGCAGCAGTTCGCGCGCAACATGGGCTTCACCGTCGAGGACAGCCTGCACACCGAGAACTCGCGGCGGCTGTGGCTGGAATGGAAGCGCCGCTCCGACCCCGAGCACTACCTCGACCCGAAGGGCGAGGGGCGCAAGCCCAAGGACAGCCACGAACGCGATCCCGGGCTCGAGGCCGGGCTGTCGATGGTGCGCGACGGGCTGATTCCCGAGGGCAGCTTCTGGGGCACCATCAACTGCGACGGCATCGGCCCCAACGGCGATATCTGCGGCGTCACCACCACCAGCGGCCTGGCGTGGAAGATCCCCGGCCGCACCGGCGATTCGCCCATCCTCGGCGCCGGGCTCTACGTGGACAACGAAGTGGGCGCCGCCGGCTCCACCGGGCGCGGCGAGGCCAACCTCTACAACCTGTGCTCGTTCCTGATCGTCGAGGAGATGCGCCGCGGCAAGGCGCCCAAGGACGCCGGCATGGAGGCGCTGCGCCGCATCAAGAGCAACACCGTGGAGAAGCGCCTGCTCAACGCCCGCGGCGAGCCCAACTTCAACATCCGCTTCTTCGCGCTCAACAAGCGCGGCGAGTATGCCGGCGTGGCGATGTATCGGGCCGGCGAGACCAAGTACGCGGTGTGCACCGAGAACGGCGCCCAGGCGCTGGAGCTGGAGCCGCTGCTGCCGGGTGCGCCGACGGAGGCCTGAGCCATGCCCCGTCGCATCCGCACGTTCGTGATCCTCGCGACGCTTCTCGGCGCGAGCCGTTCCGTTCTCGGCAGCTCTGAAGAGCTGCCCTACATTGCCGCTCCGGAGGAGGCGCAAGCGTCGGCGGCCGAGGAGGCAGCCATCCTCGCGGTGATCGACCAGTTCATGCACGCGGTCACCAGCGGCGACAACGCCGCCATGGCACGCATCCGGTTGGAGGGCACGACCACCACCATGGAGCGGCCCGACCCGGCAGGTGGCACGACGATACTGCGCCGCCCGTTTCCGGCGCCTCCCACGGGCCCCGCCGCAAGCTCAGCTCCGGCGGCGGCGAGCGCGGGCGCGATGCGCGAGCGCTACTGGGATCCGGTGGTGCACGTCCGCGGCCGCCTGGCCATCGTCTGGACGCCGTACGAGTTCTGGCGCGACGGCAAGTCCAGCCACTGCGGCGTGGACGTGTTCGAGGTGGTCAAGCAGGACGGCGCCTGGAGAATCGGCCACGTGATGTACACCGTCGAGCCCGACGCATGCCCGGCGATGCGGCCCAAGGACGCGTCGCGGGTGCGGCCATCGCCCTAGAAGTCGCGCGGCGTGCGCATCAAGAAGCCGTCGGCGCCAAATGAGCGGTAGTGCATCAGGCTGATCGTCGAGTCGCTGTCGCATGCCAGTGGCTTGGCATGGACATCTGAGCCGGCAAGCACCACTATATCTGCCCTATGCGGACGACGTTGGACCTACCTGCGGGACTGGTCGAGGAGGCCCGCGATGCCCTCGGATTGAGATCGAAGACGGAGACCGTGGTCTTCGCTCTCAGAGAGCTTGTCCGCCGCAGTCGCGTGAAGACTCTGAAAGCCTTGGTCCAAACGGTGGACTTCGCGGTCGACCCCACCACACTGCGCGCACTAGACCGGAAGCGCCGATAGTCATCGCCTTCCGTGCGACGCCGGCCTATGGCAGCGGCGGCGCCTCCGCCTTCGGGCCGCGGTAGACGGTATCGAACGACGTCCGATACAGCTGCCATCGGCCGTCGGTCCGCCGCGCCACGCTCGTGAAGCGGCCGACGAACGCCGTGCCGTCGTTGAACTCCTCGCGCAGCACGTAGCGCGAGATCGCCAGGTCGCCCTCGATGTCGATCGACACCGGGCGCATCGCGGTGGAGACGGCGCGGTTGCCGGCGTCGTACCACGTGCGCACCCGGGCCAGGTAGGTGGCGCGCTCGACCGGCGCGGCCCCGCCGGACCAGTTGGTGTAGCTGTCGTGGAAGAGCGCGGCGTAGGCGTCGAAGCCGTCGCGGGCCAGCACCAGGGCCACATCTTCCTCGAGGGCGCGGACGGCGGCGCGGACGGCCTCGAGGTCGCGCGTCTCGGGCACGGGTGGGGGAGCGGCGCCCCTGCACGCTGCGGTGGACCAGGCGAGCAGGACGATCGCGAACTGAGCGACGAGGCGGGAGGCAGGCATCGAAGCCTCAGACGCCATCGGCGCCGGTTCGGCCGTGGCGCCCACCGCTACAATGAGCGGCGTGGCTCTGCAGCTCTCCGCCAAGGAACGCGCCCACCTCAAGGCGCGCGCCCATGCCCTCGAACCGGTCGTGCACATCGGCAGCGCGGGCGTCACCGACAACGTGATGGCCGAGATCGAGCGCGCGCTCACCGCCCACGAGCTGATCAAGGTGCGCGCCGGCGCGCAGGAGCGCGATGAGCGGCGCGAGGTGCTCGACACGATCTGCGCCCGCACCGGCGCCGCGCCGGTGCAGACCGTCGGCAAGGTGATGGTGCTGTGGCGGCCGCGGCCCGAAGAGGAGCGGCAGGCCTGAAGGCCTGCCCTACGAACGGTTCTCGGTGCCGGCGGTGCCGATCGACACATCCGCCAGGCCCGAGCGCACCATGTAGGCGTAGAGCGCCACGCCCGGCAGCGCGATCAGCGTCGTGAGCAGGTAGTAGTTCACGTAGCCCATGGCCTCGATCAGGCCGCCGGCGGTGGTGCCGGTGAGGAACCGGCCGGCGATGCTGGCCAGCGCCGAGAGCAGCGCGTACTGGGTGGCGGTGAAGCGCAGGTTGCACAGCGCGGAGAGATACGCCACCACCGCCACGCCGCCGATGCCGCTGGCGAAGTTCTCGAAGCCGATCGCCAGGGCCATGCCGATGTTGCTGTGGCCGTAGGCGGCCAGCGCCGCGAAGCTGAAGTTGCTCACCGCCATCAGCACCAGGCTGACGAGCACCGAGCGCTTCATGCCCAACGACGCGTACATCCAGCCGCCCACGAACACGCCGGCGAGCAGCGCCGCGAAGCCGACGCCGACGTCGTAGAAGGCGATCTCGTCGTTGGTGAACTGCAGGTCCTGGAAGAGCAGCCGCAGCGTCAGGTTGGCCAGCGTGTCGCCGATCTTGTGGATGAGCACGAACGCCAGCACCACCCAGGCGCCGCGCCGCTGGATGAATTCCTTCAGCGGACTGAAGAAGGCGACGAGCGTCGCCACCACGCCCTGCGGCGGCGGCGCGGGACGTCGCCGGGGCGGCTCGCCCATCACCAGGCCCACCAGCATCGCCGGCAGCGCGAACAGCGCGGCCGCTGAGTAGGCCGCACCCCAGCCGTAGCGCGCGGCGACGACCAGGGCCAGCGCGCCGGCCGAGGCGGAGCCGATGCGCCAGCCGTACTGCGACATCCCCGAGCCGACGCCGAGCTGCTGCGGCTCCAGCAGCTCGATGCGATAGGCGTCGATGACGATGTCGTAGGTGGCGCCGACGACGCCGACGAGGATGGCCGCCACGACCACCTGCGGCAGGCTGGTGGAGGGGTCGAGCACGCCGAGGTAGACCACAGCCGCCATCAGCAGCAGGCCGACGAACCACAACCAGCTTCGCCGCTGACCGAAGCGGGCCAGCCCGGGGATGCGCACCGTGTCGACCAGCGGCGCCCACAGGAACTTGAAGTTGTAGGCCAGGAACGTGAACGCGAAGGCGGTCACCGCGCTCTTGCGGATGCCGTATTGGGCCAGCCGGGTGGTGAGCGTGGCGGCGATCATCGCGAAGCCGAAGCCCGACGAGATGCCGAGGAACGCGGCCGCCAGCGGCGCGGCTTCCAGGTAGGGCCGCACGCCGACCGGCAAGCGGGCCGCCCATGTCGGGGCGGCGGTGGCGGTGGGCGGCGTCATGCGGACGGTCAGATTACCTTGGCGCCGCGCATCACGGCCTCGGCCTTGGGCACGATCTCGCGGGCAATCTCATAGGGATCGCGGGTCTGGAATCGCGGCGCGAAGAGCTCCACCGAGAGCGGCCCGGCGTAGGCGGCCTTGTCGGCGAGCACCCGCAGGATGGGCACGAGCGGCGCCACGCCGTCGCCAGGCATCACGCGCGTGGTCAGGTCGAGCATCTCGCGCGGCAGGTCCTCCACGTCCTGGAAGTGCACGTGCTTCACGTCCCCAGGGCGGAGCTGGTCGAGATCCTCGAGCCGGTTGTGCCCCGACCAGAAGTGGTAGCAGTCGAACAGCACGCCGGTGTTGGGGTGGCCGGCGGCGCGAACGATCCGCAGCAACGTCGGCAGCGTGGACGCAAACGTGGACTGCCGCACGAACTCGAACATCATCGTCAGCCGGAACTGCGCGGCGATGTCGCCGGCCGTGCGCATGTGCCCGGCGGCGGCCGCGTAGTCGTCGGCCGTCGGCTTCGCGGTGGTCGCGGTGGTCGCATAGGTGCGCGTGAGGCCGAGCGTGGCCAGCATCTCGCATCGCCGCTTCAGGCGATCGAAGGCGGCGGCGCGATCGGGATTCGGCTCGATCAGCCCGCCCACGCCGCACGACGCCGACACCGGCGTGAGCCCGTGGTCGGTGAGCACGCGCCTGGCCGCGGCCAGCGTCTCGGTCTTCAGGAACGCATCGAGCAGGTTGTTGGCGATCTCCACCTGGCGGACGCCGGCGCGGGCCCAGCCCTCGAGCGAGGCCTGGTACCCGGCGCCAGACGAGGTGTTGTGGTGAAGCGCGAGCGTCATCTTGCCGTCGGCAGCTGGCGTGGTGCCGGCGGCGGCGGCCAACGCCGCAGGGGCGAGCAGGATCTCGCGTCGTGAAGGCATCGCCGGTCCAGGATGGCCCATCTTACTCGCGCGCCGTCCCCGCGCTCGTCCCTGTCAATCGCGGCGCCACCGGGTCGGAGCCCGGCCAGCCGGGTGGGATGGGCGTATGTAGGGGCATGCGTTTCACCGGGCTCATCGCCGACCTTCGCTTCGCCCTGCGGCTCGTCCGCGCCGACTGGCGCTTCTCGGCCACGCTGGTCGCCACGCTCGCCATCGGCATCGCCGCCAGCGGCGCGCTGTTCAACGTGGTGAACGCCACGCTGCTCCGGCCGCTGCCGATTCCCGACGAGGCCCGCGTGTATCGCCTGCAGGACTACACCGTGGGTCGCGACGGCGGCCAGGTGCGGCGCTCGAACCGCGTGCTCAACTTCCTCGACATCCGGACCGAGGCGCGCGCGTTCACGCAGATCGTCGGCATGCGCAGCCTGTCGTGGTCGCTCATCGACGGGTCGACACCGGTGCCGGTCGACGTGGGGCTGGTGTCGCCCGGATCGTTCGAGCTGCTCGGCGTGCGGGCGGCACTGGGGCGGCTGTTCACGGCCGAGGAGGAGCAGCGCGGGCTGGACGGCGGCGTCGTCGTGATCAGCCACGCGCTGTGGCAGCGCCAGTTCGGTGGGCGGCCCGATGTCGTGGGCCGCACCGTGCGGGTGGAGGACCACACGCCCACCGTGGTCGGCGTGCTGCCGGCAGGGTTCCGCTTCCCCTACGACGTCGAGGCGTGGATGCCCGAGCGCGTCGACCCGCGCATCGAGGCGTCGCTGGCGGTGTTCGCGCGGCTGGCGCCCGAGGCGTCGCCGGCGCAGGCGCAGGCCGAACTCGACGCGATCGCCGTGCGGGCCGAGGCGGTGCGGCCGGTGGTCAATCGCGGCGTGCGCTTCGCGATGACGCCGATCCGCGAATCGCTGGTGGGCGCCAACGCGCGCACGTCGCTGGCGCTGATGGGCGCGGCGGTGCTGTTGCTGGTGCTGGCCTCGGCCAATGTCGCCAACCTGCTGCTGGCGCGGGGGGTGCGGCTGGCCAAGGAGATCGCGGTGCGGGCGGCGTTGGGTGCCGAACGTGGCCGCCAGGTGCGGCAGATGCTGGTGGAGAGCGTGGTGTTCGCGGCGTTCGGCACGGCCGTGGGCCTGGCGGCGGCACATCCGCTGAGCCGGCTGCTCGTGGGGCTGGTGCCGAACACGTTGCGCGATCAACTCGGGCTCACCGACACCACGGTGGACATGCGCGCGGCGCTGTTCGCGGCGGCGATCACCGCGGGCGTGGGCGTGCTGGCGGGGCTGGTGCCGGCTTTGCGGCTGGCGCGCGCCGACGTGAGCGATACGCTGCGTCAGCATTCCCGGGGCGTGTCGAGCGGGCATCGCCTGATGCGGGGACTGGTCGTCGGCGAAGTGGCGCTGGCCGTGGTGCTGCTGGTGAGCGCCGGCCTGATGGTGGAGAACCTGCAGCGGCTGCTCGCCGCCAACCTCGGCCTGCGCGCCGACGCGCTCTATGCCGTGGCCCTGCCGCTGCCGCCGCGCTACGCCGAGGCCGACCAGCGCATCCAGGTGGTGCGGCAGCTGCACGAGGCCGCGCGGGCCATCCCCGGCGTGGAGCGGGCCGGGCTGTCGACGTGGAACCCGCTGGATCGCGGCAGCTTCGGCGCGTCGCTGGAGGCGGAGGATCATCGCCTCGAGCCGGGCCAGAGCGGCATCATCGTCAATCACCGGCAGGTGACGCCGGAGTGGTTCGAGACGGCCGGCGTGGCGCTGCTGCGCGGGCGCACGTTCACCGCCGCGGATGCCGCGGGCGCGCAGCCGGTGGCCATCGTCAGCCGGCGGCTGGCCGAGCGGCTGTGGCCGGGCGAAGACGCGCTGGGCAAGCGGCTGCGTCAGGCGCGTCCGGAGAATCCGTGGATCACGGTGGTCGGCGTGGTCGGCGACGTGCGCGACTACGGCGAGTGGCCCGAGACGTGGTACGTGCCGTACGAGCAGCACGGCGGCACGCTGGCGGCCGGCACCGTGCACCTGATGGTGCGATCGCAGGTGGATGCCGGGGCGGTCGTCGCGGCGCTGCGCGCGGCGAGTGCGTCGATCGATCCGCTGCTGCCGGTGCCGGATGCGGTGGTGATGACCACGATGTGGCAGGAGGCGCAGACGCCGCAGCGCATGGGCGCGCTGGTGGCGACGCTGTTCGGCGCGAGCGGGCTGCTGCTGGCCGCGCTCGGCACCTACGGCGTGCTGGCGTATCTGGTGTCGGCGCGAGCGCGGGAGTTCGGCATCCGCCAGGCGCTGGGGGCGCGTCCGCGGGACGTGGTGGCGATGGTGCTGCGCGACGGCGCCGCGCTGGCGGCCCTCGGGCTGGCGGTGGGCGGCGTGCTGAGCGTGGGCGCGGTGCAGGCGCTGCGCGGCGTGACCACCGAGGTGGCGGGCGTGCCGGCGGCGCTGCCGTGGCTGGTGGGCGCGGCGCTGGCGGGAGCTGCCCTCGTCGCGTCGTGGGTGCCGGCGCGCCGGGCCACACGCGTCCAGCCCGTCGAGGTCATGCGCAGCGAGTAAATGTAATCGGCTCTGAGCCAGTGGCTCAGAGTCAGTGACTCAGAGCTGATTACAATTACGGATTCGTTATTCGGCGATGTAACGCCACGGGCCTTCGGGCGTGGCGCGATACCAGATCGTGAAGAACGGCGAGCCGTTGGGCGGGGCGCCGGGCGGCGGCGCGCCGTTTGGGCGGATGTAGCCGAACGAGATGCCGAGGTCGCCGCTCGATGCGACAACGGCGACGTCGGTGGACCACTCCACCGGACTCGTCGGTCCCGGCGCCCCGGCGCCTACGTTCCTGCCAATCGCGGCTGCCCCCACCACGTAGCCGGGGCTGTTGGGACCGCCCATGTTCACCGCGGTGTCGCTGCCCCACTTGGCGAATGCCGCGCCGAGGCCGATCTTCTGCGCTTCGTCCGAGAACGCGCGCTCGGCGGCCGCCAAGTCCTTCTGCAGCGCCGCCAGGTGCGCCACGTCGCTCTTCGCCGGCACCAGCGCCGCCGGCAGCAGCGGCGTCATCGGCGCCATCGACACGTGGCCCTCGGGCCGCCGCGCCCGCTTGTAGCCCAGCACCTTCCAGCCGCTCGCGCCCTTCAGCCAATACGCCATGTACTTGAGCGGCAGCGTGGTGCCGTCGGCTTTGCGCTGCGTCATGAACCCGAACGTGAAGCCGTGCATCCCATCCGCCGAGAGCCCGAGGCGGATCGGCGTCCATTCGAGACGACCACCGAGGTTGTCGGGATTGGCGCGCAGCGCCGCCGTCACCGCCGCGATGCCTCGATGCAGCGTCCCCGGCGGCCCCGGCATGATGACCTCGGGGTCGAACATCGCCGTCAACGCCGTCACCGGATCCGCCTGCGCCGCCGCCGCGGCGAACGCCTGCTCGGCAGCGAGCAGCGTCTCGCCCACCGACCCCGGGGTCGGCTGCGCCAGGCTCCCCGTCGTCACACCCGCGGTCATCGCCAGGGCCAAGGCCGCCGCACGGGCCATGTCGCTCGTCATCGCCGTTGCCTCTCCGCTTCGATGCTCGCGCATCCCCTCCCGTTCGCCAAGCCGGTGGGGCCCGATCGCCGTCACCCTGGGACGAATGGCCCGCCGGGTGAGGGAGCGGCGGCGCCGACGGCGCCTTGTGCTACAAGGTCCCGGGCGGTCCTCGTCCACCGGCTCCCCCGCCGTGGACCCCCGTGCGCCTTCCCCCAGGAGGACCGTCCATGGCCAAGTCCCGCACCCGTCGCGCCACGTCGCGCGCCGTCCCCGTGTCCCGTCGGCGCACCGCGAAGGCGAAGTCCGCCGCACCCGGCACCGGCCCCGTCACGCTGAAGCAGGCGCGCGCCCTGGCCAGGCTGGCCGTGCCGCTGCCCAAAGGCGGCAAGGCCGCGCTGGTGCCGGCATCGCCGGCCAGTGTCGGCGTCGAGCGGCGCAAGCTCGCGCTCAAACAGGAGCAGGAGAAGCGGCGGCGCATCAAGGAGTACCGCGCCACGATGGCGATCATGAAGAAGCGCGGCGTGAAGGGCCTGGCGCCCACGCGAAAGCGAGGAGCGCCGGCGCCCAAGGCCCCGCCCAAGCCCTTGCAGGTGTTCGCCGAGGGCGACTCGTGGTTCGACTACCCGGTGCCGTTCTTCGGCGGCGGCGTGATCCCGCGGCTCGAAGACAAGCTCGGCGTGCCGATCCTCAACCTGGCCAAGGCCGGCGACGAAGTGCGCTACATGCTGGGCGTGAAGGAGCGCAAAGAGCTGATCACCCAGTTCACCAACGGCTGCCCGGCCGGCGGGCCCTGGGACGTGCTGCTGTTCTCGGGCGGCGGCAACGACATCGTCGACAACCCGATGGCGCTGTGGATTCGCGACTTCAACGCCACGCTGCCGCCCGCGGCGCTGGTGCACCAGGGCCGCTTCGACGCCGCGCTGGCGCTGGTGCGAGCCGGCTACGAGGATCTGATCGGCCTGCGCGATCGGCTGAGTCCGCAGACGCACCTCGTGTTCCACGGCTACGACTTCGCCATTCCCGACGGCCGCGGCATCTGCCACCTGGGGCCGTGGCTGAAGCCCACCTTCGATCTGCGCGGCTTCCCCTCGCAGGCGGCGGCGTTCGCGGTGACGAAGATCCTGCTGCAGCAGTTCGCGGCGATGCTGGCGTCACTCGAGGCGGCGCATCAGCAGGTGACCTTCCTCAACGGGCAAGGCACGCTGGCGGCGACGGCCGGCGCGTGGCACAACGAGCTGCACCCGTCGAAGGACGGCTTCAAGACCTTCGCGTCGCTCTTCCACCAGAAGCTGAAGGCGCTGTTCCCGACGAAGGTGCCGTAGCGCGCGACCGGTCGGACGCGGGCGCCAGCGCCTTGGCGATGAACAGGCGATCGCGGCGGAGGCCGTCGACGACGACCTCCTGTCCGGCCATGTCCTCGAGCACCGCGTCGCGCATCGGCGGCCCGTCGTAACGGCGCAGCTGCAGCCGCTCGCCGTCGGCCGTGACGAGGAACGCCTGGTGCCGGCGCGCGCTCTTCGACGTGCCGCCGAAGGGTCCGATCTCGATTCGCCCCTGGAGGCGCATTCCGTGATTGTATGCCCCGTCCGGCAGCGACTACCGGCTCTCGACGATGCGCGTCACCACCTCGCCGTTCACCTGATAGGCCAGCAGGCCCTCGATACGCGGCGGCGGCGCGGCCGGACCGCGGGCCGCGGTCTTGCGCCGCTTCGTGGCCACGAACACCAGCTGCGCCTTCGGCATGGCCTTCAGCGCCTTGCCCATCACCTGCCTGGCCGCCGCCGGCTCGTGCACCTGGAACGCGCGCATGTGGGTGAAGCGGCGCCGCGCCGCCGCCAGCGCCTTGCGACGCATGGCCGCCGCCGCCTTCTGCGGCGACTTGGCTGGCACGGTGTAGGCGGTCTCGCGCGCCAGCCGCTCGCCCGCTTTCATCAGCCGCACCCGCCGCTGCAGCCGCGCCGCATGCGCCGCCGACTTGGCCTGCGGCGAGGCGCCGGAGCGGGGCGTCGCATCGGCCGCGAACGGATGGATCGACGGGTCGCCGAGCAGCACGAACTGCGCCAGCGTCTTCTCGTCGTAGGGATCGACCACGCTCTGCTGCCGCACGTAGGCAAGCCGCGCCTCGAGCAGCGCCCGCCCCAGCGACGCGCCCTTGAGCAGCTGCTCCAGGAAGAGCTGGCAGACGATGTCGGCGTTGGCGTTGTCGTCGGCCGGCCCGTAGGCGATGGTCGTGGCGGCCACGATGCCGACGGCGCCCTTGGCCAGATAGGCGTTGGCGATGCTCATGGCCGGCAGCCCCTGCGGGTCGTAGAGCTCGGCGCCGTAGCAGCACTCGAAGGCGGCCACGGTGCCCGCCGACACGCCGGTGAGTTTGCGCGCGTCCATCGCCGTGGCGTAGACGTCCTTGGGGAACTCGCCGCTGAAGGTGTGGTCGGCCTCGTTGCCGTGGCAGTTGACGAAGTGCACCTTCTGGCGCAGCTGCGCGGCCGTGAAGGTCGGCCCGGCCGTGGGCGACGTGAGCACGACCGGCACGGCGCCGAGGAGGTTGCGCACGCTCATCTTGGTGGACTTCACCCACACCTTGGCCGTCAGCGCGAAGCACGAGTCGGGCCGCGGCTGCGGCGTGGCGGCGGCGCTCGCCTTCAGTTGCGCGAGCAGATAGGCCGGCGTCGCCGCGCCGGTCAGGTCGGGGATGCGGCCGACGACACGGGTCGGGCCGAGGAACTTCGTCGTCACCTGGCTGTACGGCGCCTCACAGGCGTACGGCAGGTCGCTGCCGGCGAAGCGATCCGGGTCGGAGTCGGGGTCGGCCGGGTCGTGCAGCTTGTTCTTCAGGTCCTGGTACGGGACGACGTCGTGCGAGCCGAGAATCACCAGGTACTCGGGCCGGTGCTTCTTGACCACCGCGTCCACGGCGGCCTTGTTCTCGGCCGGATCGGCGGGGTCGATGACGCGCGCGGCGCCGAGCGGCGACGCGTCGAGGTAGAGGAGCCGGGTGGCCAGACCGCGCCGGGCATCGGCCGTGGCCAGCGTCTTCACGCCCTGCTCGATGGCGGTCAGGCCGCGGCTGCCGTACTTGGCCAACAGGGCCCCGCGGTTGGTCACGAGGAGCTTGCTCGAGAGCGATCTGGTCGCCATGGACCCCTCCGCGCGGGACGGGGGAGCACCCGGACCCGCGTCACGGACTATCGCTCAGGTAGCGTCGCCGGGCGTCGAGCGACCTCAATACGGCGTGCAGCTCCGAGTCATCGACTCCGAGTCGATGACTCAGAGCCGATGACAAATGGTGCAGATTCTTCAACTTGAGACCGGCATCGACGGCTGCGTGCGCCAGTACTCCAGGGTCAACCTCGCTACCCGTCGCAGGTCGAGCGGCGCGGCGCCGCGGGCGCGGTTGGCGGCGCCGATCTCGAACACCAGCTGCCACTGACGCGACAGGGTCCGCCACGCCCGCCAGGCGCCGTACGCCGGGTCGTAGATGTTGGTCGATTCCGAGGTGACGCCGTTCAGCTCGACGATCGTCAGGTCCTCGCCGCGCCGGAACCCCTCGACGCGCCGGTACCGCACGTCGAACCGGCCGATGTAGAAGCCCGGCACCGCCCGGGCAATCTCGTCGATGCGCGCCGACAGCGCCGGCGTGACGAGCTCCGCGCCATCGAGGAACACGGCGCCCTGGCAGTGGTTGCCCGACGTCACCAGCGCCAGCCGTTCGCCGTCGCCGAGCACGCGCGCGCCGTCGTGACGCTCCAGGAACAACGGCACCTGCAGCCGGTAGCGCGGATGCTCCCAGAGCAGCGCCTCTACCGTGGCCACGCCGTCGCCCGTCAGCACCGGGAAGCGCTTGTCGGTCACGCTGAAGATGTGGCCGCGCGTCTCGCCGGGCCGCCGGTAATAGAAGACGCCGGCCTCGAACGGCCCTGGATGCCACGGCTGCACGATCACCGGGCCGCGCTCGCGCGCCAGGTACGCGACTGCTTCGTCGCGCGAGGCGATGCGTCGCACGCCGACGCCTTTCTGGCCGACGTCGGGCTTGAGGATGAGCGGATAGGTCCAGCCGCCATCGGCCACGGCGGCATCGAACGCGCGCAGCCGGACGATCGGCTCGGCCGCCGCCACCAGCGCCGAGGGCGCCGTCCACCGCGACGGCAGCGCCTGCAGGATGGCGAACTTCGACTCGCCGACGAAGCCGCCGTCTTCGAATCCCGGATTGGCAGCGCCGATGGTCCCGACGCCGCCGTGCCGTATCGCCAACCAGAGCAGCCACGGGCCAAGCGGGCCGTAGACCATCCACGACGGCCAGAACTCGGGCCGCAGCCAGCGATCGATGCGGGCGGTCGCCACCCGCCACACCCGACGCCCGCGGTCGGTGCGCGACGCACGGAGCAGCGCCAGCAGCAGCACCCCGCCGACCAGCAGTTCGGAGGTCCCCAGCACGATCAGCGGCGTCCACAGCGTGACCGCCAGCGCGGTCCAGGCGAAGAACGCCCGCGGCCGCGTGCCGAACACCCCGGCGGCCAGGTACAACGGCAGGCGCGTGCCGGGCAGAAAGCGGCTGGCGACGAGGGCGGTCGGTTCGTCCACGGCCAGCACCAGTGCGCGGCCCAGCACGCGCGGCATCCGCTGCACGCACCAGCGGTGCAGGCGTTCGCTGCAGGCCAGCCCGCGTCCGGCCAGCCACAGCCCGACATCGCCCAGGTAGATGCCGGCGCCGCACGCGATCAGCGCCTGGCTCACCGTGAGCTCGCCCGAGCGGACGAGCCATCCGGCCCAGAGCGCCGCGGCGTCCTCCGACACGAAGGTGCCCAGCACGATCCAGAACGCCGTCGCGGTCATGAGGCCGCCTTCGCCGCCCACCCCGAGTTGGCTTCGGCGCCCAAGGCCAGCGCGACCAGCGCCGCGCCGCGCCGCTCGATCGACAGCCACGCCGGCTGCCCGATCCCGTCGCGCATCGACTCGTAGCGCATGCGCACCCGGCTCGGCGTGACGTCCACGGTGGTGACGCTCTGCGTGGCCCAGTCGTGCCGCCGCATGTGCACGCTGAGGTGCGGACGGTCGGGCCAGCGATGCCGATGGAACGCGTCCTGGCCGTCGAGGGGATCGACGGCGCCGGTCACCAGCGTGTCGAACAGGGCGCGGCGCGCCGGCTCGGCCTCGGTGTCACCCGGCGGCACCGCGGTGAAGCCCACCGGCCCACGCATCGGATAGGTGTCCATGCTCAGCCCGCCGGGCCGCACGCGCAGCTCGAGCGTCTTCGTGCCGTCGCTCGCCAGCAGCCGATGCGGCGGCCAGCCGCGCCAGGTGAGCGCCTGCGCGCGCGCCACCACCTGCCGCAGGTCGGCGCAGTCGAGCATCTCCAGGATGAGACGGCTGCGACTGGGCGCCGTGGACGACACCTCGCCGTGCCCGTTCAACAGCGCGAACACCAGACCCGCCGACGTGGCGGCGATCCACGTGCCGCCGCCCTGCGGGTCGATCGGCAGCAGCGCCAGCGCGCCGCCGGCGCGGGTGATGAGCGGCGGGTGCGCGGCGGGCCGGTCGTGGCGCTCGTCGCGGTTGGCCATCACCCGCAGGTGATCGCCCATCGGCAGGAACGTGACGGTGCACATGTCAGAACACCCGCAGGCCGTCGCGATGCAGCCAGGTGGTGGCGGCGGCGCAGAGGAACACGAGGCAAGCCAGCGCGAACAGCAGACCGCCGTCGCCCTGCACCTCGATGCCGAGTCGGGTCAGGTGGCTGCCAATGGCGCCGGCCATCAACCCCATGGCCAACACGCCGCCGAGGCCCGCGGTGCCCGTCCACAGCAGCAGGCCCGAGGCGACCAGTTCGGCTACGCCGCTGCCGATGCGGCCCCACGGCTCGGCGCCGAGCGTGGTGAAGATGTAGACCGACTCGGGCGCGCCGGTGAACTTGAAGAACAGCGTCTGCAGCAGGATGCCGGCGGCGACGAGCCGGACGATCCAGTCGAGGGCGGCCATCACCGGCCGCCTTTCTTCGCGGCCGGCGCCGGCGACGCGCCCGCCGGCGCGGTGGTGGCCCGCGACGTGGCCGCGGACAGCAGCCCCGGCCAGTTGGCGTGCCCCTTGGCGATGTTGCCGTCGCGATCGAGCCGCCAGCGCGCCTGCACGAACGACGAGTAGTTCACGTAGAGCTTGCCGTTGACCACGGCGAACGCCTCGGGGTCGATGTCGGCGGTGTAGTTGCGGCTCACCGCCCAGGCGCAGTAGCCGCCGAACTGCGGGGCGTACTGCTCGGGCGCCTTGGCGAAGCGGTCGCGGTTGGCGGCGCTGGCGAAGCGCCAGCGGGCGCCGCTCCAGGCGTGCTCGAACTGCGCCGTCCCGGCCACGGCGCGGCCCTCGGTGAAGTAGGCCACCGCGTCGTAGCCGTGCAGGGCCAGGCCCTGCGCGTCGACGTTCACCGGGGTGGCGGGCGGGCCCTGGGCGGCCAGACCGCCCACGAGCACGAATCCCATCAATGCTGTCAGTAGTCCTCGCCGCATGGCCGTCACTCTCCTTCGCCGCCTCTGATGTCCAGACGGTCGTCGGGTGTCTGGACACGGAGCCCGGCCGCCGGCATCTGAGGCCGCATGACGCCCGAACATCTGCGGCTCGAGGACGACGCCGCCCGCACCCGCCACTGGAAGCGTTGGGGCCCGTACGTGAGCGATCGCGCCTGGGGCACGGTGCGCGAGGACTACAGCCCGCACGGCACCGCGTGGGACTACTTCCCGCACGACCACGCCCGCTCGCGCGCCTACCGCTGGAACGAGGACGGCCTGCTGGCGATCAGCGATCGCCACCAGCGCATCTGCTTCGGGCTGGCGCTGTGGAACGGCCGCGATCCGATCCTGAAGGAGCGGCTGTTCGGCCTCACCGGCAGCGAAGGCAACCACGGCGAGGACGTCAAGGAGTACTACTTCTACCTGGACAGCACGCCGACGCATTCCTACATGCGGGCGCTTTACAAGTACCCGCAGGCGGCGTTCCCGTATCGGCAGCTGGTCGACGAGAACGCCCGGCGCGGCCGCCAGGCCCCCGAGTTCGAGCTCGTCCACACCGGCGTCTTCGCCGAGTCACGCTACTTCGACGTCCAGGTCGAGTACGCCAAGGCCGACACCGACGACTTGCTGGTCCGCATCGCGGTCACCAATCGCGGCCCCGACGACGCGTCGCTGCGGCTGTTGCCCACGGTGTGGTTCCGCAACACGTGGGCCTGGGATCCCGGCGGCATCAAGCCGGTGCTGCGCGCCGACGGCCCTGGCGTCATCCGCCTGGACGAGCCGAGCTACGGCACCCGGTGGCTCTACTGCGACGGCGCCGACCGGCTGCTCTTCACCGAGAACGACACCAACACGGCGCGGCTGTTCGGCACGCCCAACGCCGGCTACGTCAAGGACGGCATCAACGACTGCGTGGTCGACGGGCGCACCGAGGCGGTGAATCCGGCGGGCGTCGGCACCAAGGCCGCCGCCGACTACGCCCTCGACGTGCCGGCCGGGGCCACGCGCGTGGTCCGCCTGCGGCTCACCGATCGATCGCTCGAGCGGCTGCCGGCGGGCCCGTTCGGCCCGGCGTTCGACCAGACCATGGCGCGGCGGCTGCAGGAGGCCGACGACTTCTACGCCGAGGTGATTCCCGCCACGCTCGGCGCCGACGAACGGCGCGTGATGCGCCAGGCGCTGGCCGGCGTGCTGTGGTCCAAGCAGTACTACCACTACGTGGTGCGCTACTGGCTGCAGGGCGACCCGGCGCAGCCGCCGCCGCCCGACGCCCGCCAGCAGGGCCGCAACCGCGAGTGGCCGCACCTCTACAACGCCGACGTCATCTCGATGCCCGACAAGTGGGAGTACCCCTGGTACGCGGCCTGGGACCTGGCCTTCCACTGCCTGGCGCTGGCACTGGTCGATGCGCAGTTCGCCAAGGACCAGCTCGTGCTGATGCTGCGCGAGTGGTACATGCACCCCAACGGCCAGCTCCCCGCCTACGAGTGGGCGTTCGGCGACGTCAACCCGCCGGTGCACGCCTGGGCGGCGTGGCGGGTCTACAAGATCGACAAGAAGCGCACCGGCACCGGCGATCGCGTGTTCCTCGAACGCGTCTTCCAGAAGCTGCTGCTCAACTTCACGTGGTGGGTCAACCGGAAGGACGCCGAGGGTCGCAACGTCTTCCAGGGCGGCTTCCTGGGTCTGGACAACATCGGCGTCTTCGACCGCAGCGCCGCGCTGCCCACCGGCGGACACCTCGAGCAGAGCGACGGCACCAGCTGGATGGCGATGTACTGCCTGAACATGCTGGCCATCGCCATGGAACTGGCCGCCGACAACCCGGCCTACGAAGACACGGCGAGCAAGTTCTGGGAGCACTTCCTCTACATCGCCCATGCGATGGGCACGCACGGCGAGGAGGGCGGGGATCTCTGGGACGAGGCCGACGGCTTCTTCTATGACGTGCTGCACCGGCCCGACGGCGACAAACAGCCGCTCAAAGTGCGCTCGATGGTCGGCCTGATTCCGCTCTTCGCGGTGGAGACGCTCGAACCGGAGCTGCTCGACAAGCTGCCCGGCTTCGCCCGCCGCCTCGAGTGGTTCATCGACCATCGGCCCGACCTGACGCGCCACACCGCCTGCATGCGCAGCCCCGGCCGCGGCGAGCGGCGCCTGCTCTCCGTCGTCGATCGCGATCGGCTGCGCCGTGTGCTGCAGGTGATGCTCGACGAGGAGGAGTTCCTGTCGCCGTTCGGCGTCCGCGCGCTCTCGCGCAAGCATCGCGACGAGCCGTATTCGCTGATCGTCGACGGGCACGAGCATCGCGTGAGCTACGAGCCGGCCGAGTCGTCGACCGGGCTGTTCGGCGGCAACTCCAACTGGCGCGGGCCGATCTGGTTCCCGGTGAACTTCCTGTTGGTGGAGTCGCTGCAGAAGTTCCACCACTACCTGGGCGACGACTTCACCGTCGAGTGCCCCACCGGCTCGGGCCGGATGCTGACGCTGTGGCAGGTGGCCGAGGAGATCGCCGGCCGCCTCACCGCGATCTTCCTGCGCGATGCCGACGGACGACGGCCGGTGTTCGGCGAGGAGCGGCTCTTCCAGGGCGATCCGCACTGGCGCGACCTGGTGCCGTTCCACGAGTACTTCCACGGCGACACCGGCGCCGGCGTGGGTGCCAGCCATCAAACCGGCTGGACGGCGCTGGTCGCCAAACTGCTGCAGCAGCGCGGCCAGCACGTGGCGCGCGCGGCCGGCGACGACGCGGCTATGCGTGGCGCCCCTCGGGAGGCCGCGGCCGCGGCGGCCGCGTTCAAACGCGCATGATAAACTCGCGCGCTCGATGGCTGTCGCGCCCGATTCCGAAGAGGCCGCCGAAGCGGCGCTGCTCGCCGGGCTGCGCGCCGGCTCGGATGCGGCGTACGAATCGCTGGTGCGGGCCAACTCGTCCCGCCTGCTGACCGTGGCCCGGCGCATCCTCGGCTCCGAAGACGACGCCCGCGACGCCCTGCAGGAGGCGTTCATCTCGGCCTTCCGCGCGCTGCCGCGCTTCGAGGGCCAGGCCCGGCTCTCCACGTGGCTGCACCGCATCGTCGTCAACACCGCGTTGATGAAGCTGCGCAGCCGCAAGCGCCGCCCCGAAGAGCCGATCGAGTCGATGCTGCCGGGCTACAAGGACGACGGACACCAGCACATCGAGCCCGTGGAGTGGTCGGACGGCGCCGACGTGGCCCTGGAGCGGGCCGAGACCCGCGCCTACGTCCGTGCACAAATCGACAGACTGCCGGAGAACTACCGTACCGTCCTGCTGCTGCGCGACATCGAAGAGATGAGCACCCCGGAAGCGGCCGCCGCGCTGGGCATCACCGAGAACGCCGTGAAGATTCGACTCCACCGCGCCCGTCAGGCCCTGCGCGCGCTGCTCGACCAGCGGCTGCGGGGCTCGTCCGCCGCGGACGCGGAAAGGACGCCGTCGTGACCTGTCGTGAGTTCGCCGAATTCATCATGGAGTATCTCGACGGCGAGCTGGCCGGCGACGTGGCCGCGCCGTTCGAACGTCACATCTCGCGCTGTCCGGCCTGCGACCGCTACCTGCGGCAGTACAAGGCGACGGTCGCCGCGGGCCATGCGGCGTTCCACAAATGCGGCGACGGCGAGCTCCCCGACGACGTGCCCGAGGAGCTGATTACCGCGATTCTCGAGAGCCGCCGGCGCGTGCAGTGACCGCCGGCCGCCGGTAGGGCGCCAGTTCACGCTCGATCGGCAGGAACACGTCCCACCCCGATCCATCCGCCTTCAGCGCGTCCAGATACCGGGCCACGTCCCCCGCCTCGCCGAGCCCGGCGGCCACCAACGCGAACTCGAACGGCGACACGTAGCGGGCGGCCGCGGTCTGCGTCAGTTCGGCCAGCAGCGTGCGCGCTCCGGCCACGTCGCCGTCGAGGGCCAGTGAGTAGGCGGTGTAGGCCTTGACGTAGGTGCGGCCGCCGGCCCGCGGCCCGGCCTCGCGCACCGCGGCGCGGGCCGCCTCGGCCTGGCCGAGCGCGCGATAGGTCTGGGCCTTGCCGATCCACGCCGAGGCGTACTCCGGCGCGCCTTCGAGTGCGCGATCGAACTCGCGCAGCGCCTCGTCGTAGTGGCCGGCGTAATAGAGGCGATAGGCGACCGTCGTCCCCGACGCCGGCGAGAGCGGATCCAGTTGCAGGGCGCGGCGGGCTGCGGTGACGGCGTCGTCGGCCCGGCCGGTGACGACCAGCACGGTGGAGAGATAGCGGTGCGCCAGCGCGTCGCTGGGGTTGAGGGCGATGGCGTGGCGGATGTCGTCCTCGGCGCCGGCGGCGTCGTGGGCCCAGAGCCGGCACAGGCCGCGCACCGCGTAGCCGTCGGGCAGCTTGGGGTCGAGCTCGATCGCCCGTTTGGCGGCCTCCAGGGCCTTGGGCCACACCTGGCTGGGCCGCTCGAACTCCCAACCTGGTCCGGCTGTCACCAGGTACACGTCGGCGAGGCCGGCATGCGCCGGCGCGTAGGTGGGGTCGAGGGTCACCGCCCGCTCGAAGTAGGCGCGGGCCTTGTCGAGCGACGCCGCGGTGGCCTGATTGCGCAGCGCGCGGCCGCGCAGCGTGGCGTCGTAGGCTTCGGCCGACGGCATGTGCTGCACCGGCGTGACCCGCAGCACCGACATGGCCAGCGAGTCGGCGACGCGCATCGCGACGTCGCGCTGGGTGAGCAGCACGTCGCGCACGTCGTGGTCGTAGCTTTCGGCCCAGAGCTGCGTCTGGGTCGTCACGTCGATGAGCTGCGCGGTGACGCGCACCTGCTCGCCGGCGCGGCGGATGCTGCCCTCGAGCACGTACTGGACGCCGAGCGCGCGGCCGATCTCGTCCACGCTCTGCCGGGTGTCGCGGTAGCGGGCCACGGTGGTGCGGGCGATGACGCCCAGCGCGTCGGGATTCAGCCCGCCGAGCTGCGCGATCAGCTCGTCGGTGAAGCCGTCGCTGAAGTAGTCCTGGTCGGAGGAGCCGCTCAGGTTCTCGAACGGCAGCACCGCGATCATCGCCCGGCCGCCCTGGCCGGCGACGAACCACCGCGGCGGGCCGCTGCGCAGGACGACGGCGGTGAGCACGCCGAGCGCGATCACGCCGGCAACGGCTGCCCAGGTCCAGGCACGCAGTGACCGGGCCGCCGGAAGCGGGGGGGCGGTGCTGGCGCGGGCAGCGCCGGGGCGATTTGAGGTGGCGGCAGCGCCGTGAGCCGCTGCACCGGCGCGATGAAGCGGTAGCCGCGGCGGGGCATCGTCTGGATGAAGCGCGGGTTCTCGGCGGTGTCGCCCAGCGCGTCGCGCAGGCGGTTCATGGCCGCGTTGAGGCCGTGGTCGAAGTCCACGAAGGTGTCGGCCGTCCACAGGTGGGCACGCAGCTCGTCGCGCGTCACCAGGTCGCCGGGGCGTTCGAGCAGGTAGACCAGGATGTCGAACGGCTTGCCGCGCAGGCGCACCGTCGTGCCGCCCTTGGTGAGCGCCGCGGCCGCACATTCCACCTCGAAGACCCCGAAGCGGTAGCCCCGGGCGGCGGCGGGATCCTGGCTCATGGTTGCCCGGTCGGATGCCGGGCGCGCCGGCGGGGTTTCGGGCGGCGCTGAGACGCGGCTGCAACTGACTGAAAGGGCGGGACTTCACGAATGAGGTCGGGCTGAGCGACATGTGCGCGCGGCGTGCGCCATTTCGCGTACCTGCGGCCGTAGGGGTGGGCGTCGAACCGGCGACCGAGGGAGACCCCGATGAGCCACGACATCATGCCCGCCGCCGCCGACAGCCCGTGGAACGAACAGCAGGTCCTCGACGGCATGCGCCGCGGCGACGACGAGGCCTACGAGCAGGTGTTCCGGCGCTACGGCGGCCGCATGCTGGCCACGGCGCGCCGTCTGCTGGGCAACGACGAGGACGCCCGCGACGCCGTCCAGGAGGCGATGCTGTCGGCGTTCCGCGCCGTCGGCCGCTTCGAGGGCGGGGCGCAGATCGGCACGTGGCTCCACCGCATCGTGGTCAACGCGGCGCTGATGCGGATGCGATCGAAGCGTCGCAAGCCCGAGGCGTCGATCGAGGACCTGCTGCCCGACTACCAGGGCGACGGGCATCGGCTGCTGAAGGCCGAGGGCGACCCCTATCCCGATCAGCTCGTCGAGCGCGACCAGCTGCTGGCGCTGCTCAGGTCGTGCGTGCCGGAGCTGCCGGACGGCTACCGCCAGGTGTACCTGCTGCGGGATGTCGAGGAGATGTCGAACGAGGAGGTCGCGCTGGCCATGGGCCTGACCCCGAACGCGGTGAAGATCCGTCTCCACCGCGCCCGTCAGGCGCTGATGACCCTGGTGCAGCAGCGCTACACCCGCCATTTGTAACCGGTTGTAATCTGCTCTGAGTCACTGACTCGAAGTCACCGACTCAGAGTCACTGACTCGGAGTCGGCCGGGGCCCGACCTATTGCTCCTGGTAGAACCAGGTCAGGCCGCCATCCACGACGTAGGTCGACCCGGTCACGTAGGCGGCTTCGTCCGACGCCAGGAACACGGCCACGCCGGTGACGTCGTCGGTCGAGCCGAGCCGGGCGAGCGGGATCTGCTCGGTGAGCGAGCGCAGCTTGACCGGGTCGTTGAGCAGCGCCGTGTTGATGGGCGTGGCGATGGCCCCCGGCGCGACGGAGTTGACGGTGATGCCGAGCGGACCGAGCTCCACCGCCAGGTTGCGCGTCAGCATCTTCAGCCCGCCCTTCGACGCGCAATAGGCGGCGAAGTTCGGAAACGGCAGCTCCTCGTGCACCGAGCTGATGTTGACGATGCGCCCCGGCCGGCCGCCGTCGCGCAGGTGCCGCACCATCGCCTGCGTGGCGAAGAACGGGCCCTTGAGGTTGACGTCGAGCACCTTGTCGTAGTCGGCCTCGGCCACGTCCCAGAACGGCGCGTGCGTCTCGACACCGGCGTTGTTCACCAGGATGTCGAGGCGCCCCATCGCGGCGACGGCTTCGGCGATCAGGCGCTGCACCTCGGCCACCCGCGATACGTCGGCCTGGATGGCCACCGCACGCACGCCCGAGGCCCGCGCCGCCTGCGCCACCTCCTCGGCCATCGTCGGGCCGGAGCGGTAGTTCACCACCACGTCGGCGCCCTCGCGCGCGAACCGCTCGACGATCGCCCGGCCGATGCCCTGCGCGCCGCCGGTCACCAACGCCACTTTGCCCTGCAGTCTCACGATGTCACCTCAGATGGCGGCCGCCATCCACGCGGATGGTCTCGCCGGTGATGAAGTCGGTCTCGATCAAGGCCAGGACGGCCTTGACGATCTCCTGCTCGCCGCCCCACCGCCCCAGCGGGGTGGCCGCGGCCACTTCGGCCTGCTCGTCGGCGGTCATGTCGGGCGGGGCGAGAATCGGCCCCGGCGCGATGGCGTTGACCAGGATGTCGGCCGGCGCCAGTTCCAGCGCCAGCGCCTCGGTCAGCGCGATCACCCCGGCCTTGGCCACGTAGTAGGCGACGAAGTCCGGATAGTGCGGCCGGCCGCTGCGCGCCAGCCAGTCGGCGAAGTTGACGATGCGTCCGCCCTCGCCGCGCCGGCGCATCTCGCGCGACGCCGCCTGGCTGCACACGAATGCCGACTTCAGATTGACAGCGAGGTTGCGGTCCCACGCCGATTCGGTGAGCGTTTCGAGCGGCTCCGGTCCATAGACCGACGCCATGTTGATCACGACGTCGAGGCGGCCGAGCGCGGCCACCGTGCCGGCGACCAGCGCCTCGCACTCGGCGGCCTTCGACACGTCGGCCTGCAGCGCCACGCCGCGACGGCCCTGCGCCACCGCGTCGGCGATGCCCTGCTCGGCTTCGCCCTTCGATCCGCGATAGGCCAGGGCGATGTGGGCCCCGCGGGCGGCCAGTTCGTGGGCAACGGCCAGGCCGATCCGGCGTCCGCCGGTGATGAGCACGACTTTGTCGGTGAGGGTCATGGTGGCTCTGATGAAGGGACGACGGCGGCGTTTCGTCGATCGCAACGCCGAAACAGGCGCGGCGTGACGGCATCGAAGTCGTCGTGCGCGAGGACCTGGCCCGCATTGTCGTCTGGATTGCCGGCACTTATCTGACGCTCGGCCTGCTCTTCGCGGTGCCGTTCGTGCTGCGCGGCGTGCAACGGATCGATCCGGTGGCGCGCGAGGGCACCTGGGGCTTCCGCGCGATCATCGTGCCGGGCGTGACGCTGTGCTGGCCGTTGCTGGCACGACGCTGGGCCGTCGGCGCGGTCCACGCGCCCACCGAACACACCGCCCATCGCCGGCGCGCCGCCGCTCGCGGCCAGGAGGCGTCCGCATGATCCGACCGCTGCGCCGCGCGCATCGCGCCGCCATGCTGCTGCTGGCTGTGGCGCTGCCGGCGCTGCTGCTTGCCGCCGTGCTGCTCCGCGCGGCGCCGCCGGCGCAACGTCCGTGGCCACTCGCGGTGATGCGATGAGCGTCGCCTATCGCGCTGTCGGCTGGAATCCGCAGAAGCGCCGCTACGACGCCATCGTCCTGGCCGGCGTGCTCGGGCTGCTCGTCCTGCTGGTCGGCGGCGGCGCCCTCGTCCAGCCCGAGGCGACGATCGAGACCCTGCTGATCCGCGGGCTGGCGGTGACGGCGATCGTGCTGCTGCACGTCGTCCTGTCGATCGGCCCGCTGTGCCGGCTCGATCGCCGGCTGCTGCCGCTGCTCTACAACCGGCGCCATCTCGGCGTGACCATGGCCGTCGTCGCGCTGGCGCACGGCGCGTTCGCCACCGTCCAGTTCCACGCCGGCGGCGACGTCAACCTGCTCGTGAGCGTGCTGTCGAGCGGCGGCTGGACGTCGGCGGCCGACGTGCCGTTCGCGCTGTTCGGCGCCCTGGCGCTGGCGATCCTGCTGGCGATGGCGGCGACCAGCCACGACTTCTGGCTGCACACGCTCACCGCGCCGGTCTGGAAGGCGCTGCACATGAGCGTCTATCTCGCCTACGCCCTCGTCGTGGCGCACGTCGCGTTCGGCGCGCTCCAGTCGGAGCGCCAGCCGGCGCTGGCGGGCGGCGTCGCCCTCGGTGTGTGCTGGATCGTCGGCCTGCACCTGGCGACGGCGGGCCGCGAACTCCGGCGCGACGTCGAGCGCTCGAACGAGACAGCTCGTACCGATCGCCCGGGTGAGGCGAGCTGGGTGGACGTGTGCGCCGTCGACGACATCCCAGACACGCGCGCCGTCACCGCCTGCCTGTCGGGCGAGCGCGTGGCGGTGTTCCGCAACGGCGATCGGCTGTCGGCGGTGTCGGGCGTCTGCCAGCACCAGAACGGGCCGCTCGGCGAGGGCAAGATCGTCAACGGCTGCATCGTCTGCCCCTGGCATGGCTACGAGTACGTGCCCGAGACCGGCGCGTCGCCGGCGCCGTTCACGGAGCGGATCCCGACGTTCCGGGTGCGCGTGGCGCACGGGCGCGTGCTGGTCGATCCGCGGCCCAATGCGCCGGGCACGTTCGTCGAGCCGGCCCGCATCGCCGACGCCGCGACACGGCGGGCATCATGACGCCGCCATCCGCCGTGCCGTCGAGCGAGCCGCGCGCCGATGACGACTTCTATGTCGGCTACGACCCGCCGATGCCATCCGGCGTGGCGACCCGCGTCGCGCGGGTGGTCGCGGCGATGGCGGTCGTCGCGCTCGTGACGGCCGCGGGCGCGCTGGCGGCGCATCGCCGGTTGGCGCCGGCGGCGTTCGACTACGGCCGGCCGCAGGCCGTGACGGGCGTCCTGCGGCGCACGCCGTATCCTGCGCTGCGGACGGCGAGCGGCGACGTGCTGCTCGTCGGGCGCGGCAAGGCCGGGGCGGAGGCATCGACGGCCGGCGTGCCCGACGGGCCGGTGACGCTGGACGGCACGCGCATCGAGCGACGCGGACGGCGCATGGTCGAGGTCGTGCCAGGCTCGGTGCGCGTCGGCGTCGGCCGCGATGCGGGACTTGCGACGGCCGGCGCGGAGGACGCGGCGGCGTCATCCGTCGAGGTGACGCTCCGCGGCGAAATCGTCGACAGCAAATGCTTTCTCGGCGTGATGAACCCGGGCGAGGGCACGGTGCACCGCGACTGCGCGCGCGTCTGCCTGCGCGGCGGCATCCCGCCGATGCTCCTGGTCCGCGGCGCGCCCGCCGAAGAAGCGCTCGTCCTCCTGGTCGACGCGTCGGGCCGACCCGTCGGACGTCAGCTGGCGGCGCTGGCCGGCGTGCCCGTCGAGATCCGCGGCCGCCTGACGCGAGGCGGCGAACAGCCGGTGCTCGCGGTGGACCCCGCTGCCGTCGTTCGACTCACCCGCTGACCCGCCGGTCGGCAACGCGAACGCGCCTCTGGCACCGGCACGCGGGCCCGCACTCAGTGCAGCGAGAACGGCGGGTACTCGTCGACCAGCAGCAACGTGTACGCCTCGACACGCAGCCGCCAGCGCAGCGCGCCGACGCCGAACCGGTAGAGCGCCTCGGGATGCGCGCCGGTGAAGAGAATCGCGAACCACGACACCACGGTGGCCACGCTCCACGCCAGGAACACGAAGAACAGCACGATGTAGTGCGGCACGACCAGCAGCGGCCGGAAGAACACGCCCACCCGGCGCCGCGGCTCCGTTGGCGCCTCGACCTCGAGCCGCACCGGATAGCGGCCGTCGCCGAACGGCGGATAGGCGTCTTGCAGCAGCATCAGATAGGCCAGCGCCCGCGCCCGCCAGCGCAGGTAGAGCGCCGTGAGGCGGCGGATGCCGGGCAGGTGCGTGCCGGCGAACACCAGCGTGAACCAGCTGATCACGGCCAGCGCCACCGCCACCGCGCCGAACAGGCCACTTTCACCGACGAACGACGTCTGGCCGTCCTGCTGCTGGGTCGCGAAGCCCACACCCACGCCGCCGACGAGGATAGCGTGCGGGATGGCGAGAATCACGCGGAACGCGGTCGTCAGCCGGTTGCGGCCGGTGGTCAGCGGCTCGACGTCGACGGTGACGGGATAGGCCATGGGCGCTGCTCCTCAGGGACACGCCGACGACTCGGGCGGCTAGGGCAGATCGGGCGGCGGCACGCGCTTCCTGCTGGCCTGTTCGAACGCGTAGGCCAGCGCGATCAGCCGCGGCTCGGTGCACGCCGTGCCGGTGAACGAGACGCCGAACGGGGCCGGCTTGGCGTCGAAGCCGGCCGGCAGCGGCGGCGTCGGCGCGTTGGGCACCAGGCCGAACGGCACCGCGACGATGGGATACCCGGCGCGCGAGGTCAGATTCGCGCCGCTGCTGCCTGGCGTCAGGATGGCGTCGAGCTTGTGGGTCGTCAGCACGGCGTCGATGCCCTGGTCCCGGCTCAGGCGGTGGTCCTTGGCGGTGTCGGCGTCGTTGCGCGCCTTGTCGCGGGCGACGTCCATCTCGTCCGAGATGTCGAGGCGCGACTGGCCGAAGCGGATGGCGTCGGCCTTGGCGTGCGCCAGGTTCCACTGCCGCAGCTCGGTCAGCGTCTTCACCGGCGCGGCCGGGCCGAGGCTGGCCAGCCAGGCGTTGAAGTCGCGCTTCATGCCGTACTTGAAGTTGACGGTGCAGGTGGCGTCGCCGCCCTTCTTGTGCTCGGCGCCCTGGCAGTAGTCGAAGAGCAGGAAGTTGTCGGCGGCCGCGGTGGCGACGATGCTCGGGACGTCGGCCGGATCGACCACCTCGGCGCCCTGCGCCTTCAGCAGCGCAATCGCCTCGGCCATCACCCTGGCCTGATCGGCGGTGAGACCGCCACGCGGCGTCGTCTCCCCGGGCGCGGTAACCGGGTCGATGTAGAAGGCGCGCGGCACGCCGATGCGCGCGCCCTTCAAGGCGCTTGCGTCGAGAAATGCGGTGTAATCGCGGTTGGGCGGCGGCGTGCACGCCGTGGTGGCGGCGTCGTTCGGGTCGGGTGCCGCGCTCTCGAGCACGCCCATCAGGATCGCGGCGTCGCGCACCGTGCGGGCCATCGGCCCGGCGGTGTCGTGGTCGGCGGTGATCGGGATCACGCCGTAGCGGCTGATCCGCCCGATGGTCGGCCGGATGCCCACCAGCATGTTGGCGTTCGACGGGCTGATGATCGAACCGCCGGTGTCGGAGCCGACGCTGGCCGCCCAGAAGCTGGCGGCGGTGCCGGCGCCGGAACTCGATCCGCCGGTGGACAACACCGGCCGGCCGTCGAAGACATCCTCGCGCGGATCCATGCGCGGGTCGTAGGGGTTGTAGGCGAAGCCGGCCACCCCGGTGTAGTTGGCCACCATCGCCGTCGGCGCGCCGGCGGTCCAGTGCGCCAGTTCGGTGAGCACCGTCTTGGCGATGAGGATCGCGCCGCCGTCGCGCAGGTTCTTCGTGAGCGTGGCGTCGTAGGGCGGAACGAGGTCGCGGAAGGCCAGCGCGCCGCCGGTGGTGCGCACGTCGGTGGTGTGGATGTTGTCCTTGAGCGCGATCGGGATGCCGTGCAGCGGGCCGCGGAGACGGCCGGCGGCCCGTTCGCGGTCCATCGCGTCGGCCTCGTCGAGCGCCTTCGCGTTCACGGTGATGATCGCGTTGAGGCGATCCTCGTACAGGGCGATACGCTCGAGGTATCGCTCGGTCAACTGGCGCGACGTGACCCGGCCCGACTGCAGCGCCTGCTGCAGCGTGGCGATGTCCGTTTCGACGATCGAGAACGGCGCGGCGGTCGCCGGCGAGGGCGGCGGCGAGCCGCCGCACGCCACGGCCGCGACGGCGGCCACCACGGCCGTCGCCAGGCCCAGGGGGGACATCGGTCTCAGGGTCATTGCGCTCGCTCCTTCCAGGTGGCGCGGGTCAGTCGTCGCCGCGGACGGCGTACTCGTACCGGGCGCTCTGGATCACCTCGGCGCCGGGCAGGCAGAGCGCCGTCAGCACGCCGTGGGCGATGGTGTCGAGGCCGTAGGTGCGGCCGACGATGCGCGGCCACGGCCAGCCGGCGGCGTCGAGGTCGGCGTCGTTGGTGTGGCCGTAGACGACCGGACGCTCGCCGCGATACTCGTCGGGAAAGCGCGCGTGCCCCCAGGTCAGCGTCCGGCCCTGACGTTCGAGGTCGGGGATCGACGGGTGGACGCCGGCGTGCGTGCAGATGCAGTCGGCCGATTCGTAGTAGCGGCTCAGCGAGAGCAAGAATCGCTGATGCGTGTCGGGCATCGCGTCGAAGAACACGTCGTACGGCAGCGCCACGCCGCCGCTGTAGAGCGCGCCGCCGCCGGCCCGCGCCGCCGCCCGCAAGGTCTGCTCGGCCGCCGGGGAGTAGCTGCGAATCGTCGTATAGCCGTCCATGCCGAGCAGCCACGAGTGCGCGAACGGGTCGCGCAGCGACTTCAGCAGCCACTCTTCGTGGTTGCCGATGAGGCAGACGACGCGCGCCGCCGCGCGGGCGCGGAACGCCAGGACGGCGTCGACGACGCCGCGGCTGTCGGCGCCGCGATCGATGTAGTCGCCGAGGAACACCACGGTGTCGGCGGCGGTGAGGCGCGGCTCGAGGCGCGCCAGCAGCTCGTCGAGCGGGTCGCGCCAGCCGTGGATGTCGCCGATTGCGTACGTGGCCATCGCCGTCGGCGCCGATCGTAGCGCACGCGCGGCGGCTATAGTGATCGGGCCGCACCGCCCGCGGCGCATCCATCGGGAGTCGTCATGCGTCGCGTCCTCGTCACGGTCCTCGCCCTCACCTGCCTGGCCATCCAGCCGGCGCGCAGCCAGTCACGCGGCCTCAAGGTGCACATCTCGGTCGACATGGAGGGGATCGCCGGCGTCGTCACCGGCGATCAGCTCGGCCCGAGCGGCTTCGAGTACGGCCGCTTCCGCGAGTTCATGACCCGCGAGGCGATGGCGGCGGTGACCGCGGCGAAGGAGGCCGGCGCCACCGAGATCGTCGTCGCCGACGCGCACGGCAACGGCGAGAACCTGCTCATCGAGCAGTTTCCGCCCGACGTCCGCATCGTCCGCTCGTGGCCGCGGCCGCTGTCGATGATGGGCGGCGTCGATCGGTCGTTCGACGCGGCGATCTTCATCGGCTATCACGCGTCCACGACGAACGCGACCGGCGTGCGCGCGCACACGTTCTCGAGCGCCACGCTGACGCGCGTCGCCCTGAACGGCGTCGACATGACCGAGGGCTCGTGGAACGCCGCCATCGCCGGCCACTTCGACGTGCCGGTCGTGATGATCTCGGGCGACGACGCCGCCATCGCCGAGGTGCGCAAGGTGGTCGGCGACCTGGAGGGTGCCGAGACCAAGAAGGCGCTCGGCTTCCACGCAGCGATGACGGTGACCCCGGCCGCGGCCCAGGCCGACATCGCCGCCAAGGTGAAGGCGGCGCTGGCGCGGCGTGCCGGCTTCCGGCCCTACAAGCCGCAGGGCCAGATCGTCGTCGACGTGACGTTCAAGCACTACCTGCCGGCCGAGGTGCTTGCCTACCTGCCGCTGTTCGAGCGGACCAGCGCGCACTCGGTGCGATTCCGGGCGAAGGACATGGTCGAGGCGTCGGCGATCATGGAGTTCGTCGGCGAGTATCGCCCCGACCTGACCCCCTGACCTGTCAGCTCTGAGTAAACGACTCTGGGTAAATGACTCAGAGCAGATTACATCTCTAGACGATCTCGTCGGGGTGGACGGCGCGCGCCAGCGCATCGGCGCGCTCGACGAGGCCCTCGCGCACCAGGCGGTTCAGCGAGTCCTCGAGGGTGAACGAGCCGGCCTTGCGGGTGAGCGTGATCTCCTGGTGCAGATGCTGCAACGCGTTCTTGCGGATGTGCTGGCGCGCGCCGTAGCTCATGAGCAGCAGCTCGCCGGCGGGAATCAGCCCGCCGCCCTTGCGCGGCAGCAGCGTCTGCACGTAGACGGCGGCCAGCGCCATGGCCAGGTCCTGGCGCACCGTGGCCTGCCGCTCGGGCGGGAAGGCGTCGGCGATGCGGCCCACCGTGGACGCGGCATCGGTGGTGTGGACGCTGGAATAGACGGCGTGGCCGGTCTCGGCGGCGGCCAGGGCGATCTGCATCGTCTCGGGGTCGCGCATCTCGCCGACGACGATGACATCGGGGGCCTGCCGCACCGCGGCCCGCAGCGCCGTCGGGAAATCCGCGGCGTCGATGCCGATCTCGACGTGCTCGACGATCGACCCCTGGTGGACGTGCTCGAACTCGATCGGATCCTCGATCGTCACGATGTGCTTGCGATCGCGGCGGTTGATTTCGTCGACGAACGCCGCCAGCGTCGTCGTCTTGCCGGTGCCGGTGGCGCCGCCGATCAGCACGAGCCCCCGCGGCACGCGTGACAGCGCCTCGACGCCGGGCGGGAGGTTGAGCCCGGCCAGGCGCGGCGGCTGCGGCGGCAGCACGCGGATGGCGGCGGCGGCGCGGCCGCGTTCGCGGTGCAGGTTGGCGCGGAACCGCCCCGACTCGACGCGCAGCCGGGCGTCGACCGGCGCGCCGGCCTGGAACGCGCGGGCCGCGTGCGGGGGGAGCGCGGCGAGCATCGCGGCGGCGATGTCGTCGCCGTCGAGCACCGCCTCACCGGCCAGCGGCGCGATGCGGCCGTCGACGCGCGCACTCGGCGGCGCCCCCGCGACCAGCAACAGGTCGCTGGCACCGAGCTCGCGGACCAGACGCAGCCACTGCTCGAGGCGCGGCGATCCGGGCGTCGGCCGCGGCGCCGCCGGGTCGCCGTCGAGCGCGTTCAGCTCGTCCACCGCGTCGTCGAAATCCGACATGGCTTCAGCTCAGCGCCCGGGCAGCAGGTCCTTGCGCACCTTGGCAACGACGGTGAAGTTCGGATCGACCACGTTGGCCACGTCGATCTCGAGGGCCTGGCCCATGAAGATCTGCGCGCCGCGCTCCGACATCCCGTGGTCGGCCATCAGCCAGCGCTGCATCTCGCTGTTGGCGTGCTGCAGCGCCTGCAGCAGCGGCCGGGCGCTGCCCAGCACCATGAGGTGCGTGGCGTTCTCGAGGCGCGGCCAGCCGATCGCCTTCTTCTTGACCAACTGCACCGTGAATTCGACGTCCATCGACGTCTCCAGGCCGGTGCCCACCACTTCGCCCTCGCCTTGACGGGCGTGGCCGTCGCCGACGAACAGCAGCGCCCCGGGCTCGTTCACCGGCAGCATCACCGTGACGCCCGCGGTCAACCCGGCGTAGTCGAGGTTGCCGCCCCATGCGCCCGGCGTCGCCGTGCTGTAGGCCTCCTGCCGCGCCGGCGCGACGCCGACGCAACCGAGCATCGGCCGCAGCGGCAGCGTGATCGCCGGCGTGATGCCCGGCTCGTCGAGCGTGGCCCGTCCGGCCGCCTTGTCGATCCGCCAGGTCACCCGGCGCGCCTCGCGGTCCTGACGCGCGCCGATCGCCGCCGGATCCGCCGCGTACGGCGCCAGCAGGCTGCCCGAATAGGCCGTCGTCCGGTTGGTCTCGATCTTCTCGATGGCCACGACCAGGACGTCGCCCGGCTCGGCGCCCTCGACGAAGAACGGCCCGGTCTGCGGATTCGGCCCCGGCGCGCGCGTCTTGCCGTCCCAGTCGACGCCGCCGGCGTCGATGGTCTTGGTGATCACGCGGTCGCCCGGTTTGATCCGCAGCGCCGGCGGATGCGCGAACGAGAACGTGTTGTAGAAGCGCTCGGGGACGAAGCGGTGCGTGTCGGCGGCGAGCGGCGCCGACGACACGACCGCCGCGACGGCAAGGGCAGCGACGGTGCGAGTCATGGCCGACATGCTACCGGTTCCGCCGCCGTCTGCAACGCATGCGCGGCCGCGATGCCGCGCCGGCGCGGCGCGGACGCCGCGGCGCTATTCGGCCGTCGCCGGATCGATGATGGCGTGCACGCGGGCGACGCTGTTGGCCGGAAACCCGCCCTGGCGGGCGTGCTCGCGCACCATCGCCTCGTCGGGCGCCTGGTAGATGCAGTAGATCTTGTCGTCGGTCACGTAGCTGTGGATCCACTGGATCTGCGGCCCCATGCCGTTGAGCACGCCGCACGACTTCTGCGAGATGGCGTGGAGCTGATCGGCGCTGAGCGCGCCGGCGCCAGGAATCTCACGCTCGATGACGAACTTGGGCATGGACGGCCTCCTTCGGATCCGCGCCGCATGGCTGCGGCGGGGCTGGCATCCTACCACCCGGCCGCGGCGCATCGCCCACCCATCCACGTGACGGACGAGGTGGTCAGCGGCGGCGGTCGAAGGCGGCGTTGAGCTCGGCCGAGGGCAGGCCGCGCGTCAGGCCACCGAAAGTGCCGTGTGCCGCGATCTCGCGGGCCACGCCGACCCAGCCGCCCCACGCCGTGCGGGCCAGCGCGCCGCCGACGCTGAGGCGCCGGACCCCCAACGCCGCCAGGTCGGCCACGGTCGCGAAGTCCGAGAACGCCAGCACGTTCACCGGACGCGGCGCCACCGCGCGCACCGCGGCGGCGATCTCGTCGACGGCGCGAATCCCCGGCGCGTAGAGGCACTCCGCCCCGGCCTCGGCATAGGCCACCAGGCGACGGATGGTCTCGGCGAGGTCGGGCCGGCCGGTGATGAATCCTTCCGACCGCCCGGTCAGCAGCACGCCGGTACCGCTGGCGTCGATGGCCGCGCGCGCCGCCCGCACGCGCTCCACCGCGAGGTCGAAGGCGAACAGCGGATCGGCCGCGTCGCCGGTCGAGTCCTCGATCGACAGCCCGGCCACGCCGGTCGCCACCGCCTTGGCGACGTTGGCCGCCACGTCGTCGGGGGCCACGGCGAAGCCGCCCTCGAAGTCGGCGTTCACGGGGACGTCCACCGCGGCGACGAGGGTCGTGAGATGCGCCAGCACCTCGTCGAGGCCGACGTCGTTGTCGCGGCGGCCCATCGCCCAGGCCATGCCGGCGCTGGTCGAGGCGAGCGCCGGAAAGCCGAGCTGCGCCAGCAGGCGTGCGCTGCCAGCGTCCCACGGGTTGGGCATCACGAAGCAGCCGGAGGCGTGGAGCGCCCTGAAGGACAGGACGGCGGATGATGGCTGCATCGGTTGATTTCCTGATCGGTCGATCGAGTGATCGACTGCGCGAGATCTGATGATCTGTCGATCGGATTTGCCGGCGCGCCGCCAGCCCGCAGCCGCTAGTCTTCGAAGGCGTGGAGGACGGCCTGCGGCCGGCGCAGCGCGGCGAAGAGCTGGTCGCGCTCGGCGTCGAAGCTGGCCTTGAGCGCGGCCGGCACCGGCTCGCCCGGCGGCAGGTTCTGGTGCTCGGTGATCGGGTTCACGTAGCGGCCGTCGCGGCGCAGCCCGTAGTGCAGGTGCGGACCGGTGGCCAACCCCGTGCTGCCGACGTTGCCGACGTGCTCGCCCTGGCCGACGCGGCTGCCGACGCGCACGCCGCCGGCAATCGCCGACAGGTGCAGGTACTCGCTTTCGTAGCCGCTGGTGTGGCGCACCCGCACGGTGCGGCCGCCGCCGCTGGTCCAGCCCGCGAAGCTGACCACGCCGGCGGCCACGCTCACCACCGGCGCGCCGCTCGGTGCGCCGTAGTCCACGCCGTTGTGCGCGCGGGCGTACTTCAGCACCGGGTGGAGCCGCGAGCGCGAGAAGCGCGAGGTGATGCGCGGTTCGAACTTGAGCGGCGATTTCAGGAAGAAGCGGCGCAGCGAGCGGCCTTCGGCGTCGAAGTACGACGCCTTGCCGTCGGCCAGCGTGAAGCGCATGGCCTGAAGCGCCCGGCCGGCGTTGACGAACTCGGCCGCCTGTACCGGCCCGTAGGCCATGAACTGGCCGTCTTCGCGGACCGACTTCTCGACCACGACGCGGAATCCGTCGCCGGGCTGCAGGTCGCTGTTGAAGTCGATCTCGCCGCTGAAGATCTCGGCCATCGCCAGGGCCAGATCGAGCCGTTCGCCGGCGCCCTCGATCGCCTCGCTCAGCGACGGCGTGGCGCGATCGATGCGGCCCTCGACCACCACCTGCGTGGTGACCCGCGGCAGCTCGACCACCTCGGCGGTGAACACGATGTCGCCCTCGCGGCGGCTGGCGCGCAGCGCCCGCGTCGGGTCGATCTCGTACTCGAACGAGCGAATGCGGCCGTCGAACAGCCGGTCGATACGGTAGATGTTGCCGGCGCGCAGCCGGCGCACGTCGAAGCTCGACGTCACCGCCTGGACCAAAGCCGACAGCTCCGATTCCGGGAGCAGGTGCTTGCCGAGCATCCCGGCCACCGTGGCGCCGTTGGGCACCACCGCCGAGATCACGTCGGAATCGCGCGGCAGCAGGATGTCGGCGAGGCGGGCCGGCGCGTCGGCCAGCACGTTGCCGGTGTCGTGCGGCAGGCGGTCGCGCACCAGCGCCAGCGTCACGCTGGCGGCGAGGCTGACCACGCCGATGAGCACCTGGGTGCGGCCGCGCATGCGCATATGTGTGTAGACGCGCCGGTCGATCCGCCGGTTGGCCGGCGCCTAGCGGCCCCCCGGCCGCGGCGCGGTGGCGCGCTCGGTGGACGGCGGCACCAGGCCCTTGATCCGCATGTAGGTCACCAGGTTGCCGTAGTGCTCGTTGCTGTGGCTGATGTTCTGCACCAGCACCTGGCCGCGCGGCTGCTGGCTCTGCCCCATGGAGATCATCTCGGACAAAGTGGCGTCGGTCTGCATCTTGTAGACCGCATCGCAGTAGGCCACGGCGGCCTTGATGCCGGCGACCAGCGCGGCCTTGCCGGCCACCTTCTCGAAATCCTGCTTGTTGGGGTTGGCTTCGCCCTTGACCCGGGCGCAATACCCGAACTCGGCGTTGGCCACGTGGCCGACGAAGCCGGCGAAGGTGCGCACGTCCTTGGTCGGCTGGAAGGCGTATTCGGCCTCGGGCATCTTCTCGGCGGCCTCGACGACGTTGCGTGAGACGCCGGCGTGCATGCGGTCGAGCGCCTCGGCCAGGGCCTTGCCCTGCGCGAACGCCGGGCTGGCCATCGCCAGGCAGACGACACTGAGGACGACGGTGCGGGTCATGGGCGAGCCTCCGGGGAAAGAGGTGATTCTACCGCACGACGCCGCCGCGCCGGTGCACGCGACTTACCGGATCGGCACCACCAGCTGCGCCGTGGTGCCCGGTTCGACGCGCACCTTCTGGGTGGACTTCCAGCCGGCGCGCTCGAGCACCACCTGGTAGTCGCCGGGGGCGACGTCGCGCAGCGTCACCGGCGTCGAGCCGCGGGCCTGGCCGTCGATGGTCACGCGCGCCGACGACGGCTCGCTGCGCACCTCGAGCACGCCAGTGGCGGCGACGCCCTGCATCTCGACGTACTGCGCGGTCTGCACGCCGGGGCGGATGGTGAGCGGAATCACGCGCGGTTCGGCGGAGCCGACGCGCAGCTGCAACACGTGCGTGCCCGGCGCGACGCGCACGGTGAGCGGCGTCACGCCGTGATCCGCGCCGTCGATCGTCACTGCGGCGCCTTCGGGGCGCGATTGCAGCACCAGCTCGCCGTCGCCGCCGAGGCCCTCGCGGGGCCGCGACGCCATCCACGCCAGCCCGGCGCCCTGCAGCAGCACCAGCGCGGCCATCGCGGCGACGGCCCGTGGCGAACGCCAGAACGGCACCTCGACCGCGACGGAGGCCGCCACTGGCTCGACGGGCTCGGCCACGGTGTCGGCGCCGAACCGGCCTCGCACCGGCTCAGCCGCGCGCGCGATCGGCGGCGGCGCCGCCGGTGGAGGCTCGACGGCCGCCACCGGGACAGGCGCCGGCACGGGCTCGACGTGCGGGCGCGCCGCCGCGGCCGCCACGAACTCCTCCACCATCAGGCCGGCGGCGGCCGGCGCCGCGGCGACAGCCGCGGGGCGCCATGCGGGCGCGGGCGCCGGTGCCTCGGCCGCCCGAGCGATCGC
>CAYUAX010000028.1:0-20345 GCA_964442845.1 uncultured Bifidobacteriaceae bacterium
GTCAACGAGGGCTTCTCGGGCGGCGAGAAGAAGCGCAACGAGATCTTCCACATGGCGGTGCTGCAGCCGACGCTGGCGGTGCTCGACGAGACCGACTCGGGCCTCGACATCGACGCCCTGCGCATCGTCTCCGAGGGCGTCAACGCGCTGCGCAGCCCGGAGCGGGCCTTCGTCGTCGTCACGCACTACCAGCGGCTGCTCGACTACATCGTGCCCGACCACGTGCACGTGCTGAGCGACGGCCGCATCGTCCGCTCGGGCGGCCGCGAGCTGGCCCTCGAGCTCGAAGAGAAGGGCTACGGCTGGCTCGACGCCACCGCGGGAGCGCGCCGGTGAGCACCTCCGCACAGGCCGTGGACTGGATCCGCGCCGGCCAGCAGGGCCTCGGCACCCGCGCGCCGGAGTGGCTGGCCGAACACCGCCGGGCCGCGCTCGCCGCGTTCGAGCGCGACGGCTTCCCGACGACGCGGATCGAGGCGTGGCGCTTCACCAGCGTCGCCCCGATTGCCAACACGGCGTTCGAGCTGGCGCCGCCCGAGGCCGACGGCGCCGACGAGCTGGTGGCCGCCCACGAGCTGCGCGAAAGCGCTGCCACCGCCGTGGTCGTCAACGGCTGCTACGACGAGCAGCTGTCGTCGGCGGCGCTGCCGCTCGGCGTCGTGGTCGACGGCCTGGCCAGCAGCTTCGAGAGCGAGGGCTCGACGGCGCCGGCCGCGGTCACCGCGCTGGCCGTCGACGGCCTGCCGTTCGCGGCGCTGAACGCCGCGTTCCTCGAGGACGGCGTGCACGTCGTGATCCCCGAAGGCGCGGTGCTGACGGCGCCGATCCACGTCGTGCTGGCGACGATTCCCGACGGCCGGCCGGTGATGGCCCATCCGCGCCTGCTGCTCGACGCCGGCGCGCAGAGCCAGGCCAGCGTGATCGTGTCGTTCGTCGGCGCCGACGGCGCCGAGTACCTGACCAACGCCGTGTCGCAGGTGCGGCTCGACGAGGGCGCCGTGCTGGAGCTGGTGATCGACCAGCGCGAATCGGCGGCGGCGTATCACGTGCACCACCTGCACGCCGAATGCGCGGCGTCGAGCATCCTGCACTCGCGGGCCGTGTCGCTCGGCGGGCGCCTGGTGCGCAACGACCTGTCGGCGGTGCTGGCCGGCGAAGGCGCCCACGCCACCCTCGACGGCGTCTACGTGGCCGACGGCACGCAGCTGGTCGACAACCACACGTCGATCGACCACGCGGTGGCGCACTGCACCAGCCACGAGCTCTACAAGGGCATCCTCGCCGGCACCGCCCGGGCGGTGTTCAACGGCCGCATCCTGGTGCGTCCCGACGCCCAGAAGACCGACGCCAAGCAGACCAATCGCGCCCTGCTGCTGTCGGACACGGCCCAGGTCAACTCCAACCCCCAGCTCGAGATCTTCGCCGACGACGTGAAGTGCACGCACGGCGCCGCCGTCGGCCAGCTGGACGAGGACGCGCTCTTCTACCTGCAGGCCCGCGGCCTGCCGCCCGACGAGGCCCGCGACCTGCTGCTGCACGCCTTCGCCGGTGAGGTGCTGGGCGAGATTGGCTCGTCGGAGCTGCGCGGCCGGCTCGAGGCGGCGCTGTTCTCGCGCCTCGACCGCGACCTGGCCGCGCAGACGGAGGCCCACGCATGACCCCGGTGCCGTCCGCCGCGCCCACCGTGCCCGACGTCGAGGCGCTGCGCGCCGAGTTCCCGATCCTCGGCGAGACCGCGCACGGCCATCCGCTCGTCTACCTCGACAACGCCGCGACCACACAGAAGCCGCGGGCGGTGATCGACGCGATCACCCGCTACTACACCACCGCCAACGCCAACGTCCATCGCGGCGTCCACATGCTGTCCGAACGGGCGACGGCACTCTTCGAGCAGGCCCGGGTCGAGGCGGCGGCGTTCTTCAACGCCGCCCACGTCCACGAGATCGTCTTCACGCGCAATGCCACCGAGAGCATCAACCTGGTGGCCTACAGCTGGGGCGCCGCGCACCTGCGGCCCGGCGACGAGGTGCTCATCTCGGCGATGGAGCACCACTCGAACATCGTCCCGTGGCAGCTCGCCTGCGAGCGCACCGGGGCGCGCCTGCGGGTGATCCCGATCGACGATCGCGGCGCCCTCGACCTGGAGGCGTTCCACCGCCTGCTCGGCCCGCGCACCAGGATGGTGGCGGTGTCGCACCTGTCGAACGCCCTCGGCACCGTCAACCCGGTGGCCGACATCGCCGCCGCGGCGCACGCCGTCGGGGCCGCCGTGCTCGTGGACGGCGCCCAGGCCGCCTACCACCGTGCCGTGGACGTGCGCGCCCTCGGCGTCGACTTCTACGTCTGCACCGGCCACAAGCTCTACGGCCCGACCGGCATCGGCGTGCTCTACGGCACCACCGCGCAGCTCGACGCCATGCCGCCGTTCCTCGGCGGCGGCGACATGATCTCGTCGGTGACCTTCGAGAAGAGCACGTGGAACGTGCTGCCGTACAAGTTCGAGGCCGGCACGCCGCACATCGAGGGCGCCGTCGGCCTGGCCGAGGCGATGCGCTTCGTCCGCGGCGTCGGCTTCGAGTGGATCACCGCGCACGAGGCCCGGCTGCTCGCCTACGGCACCGAGGCGCTGGCCGCCGTGCCCGGCGTGCGGCTGGTCGGCACCGCGCCCGAGAAGGCCAGCATCCTGTCGTTCGTGATGGACGGCGTGCATCCGCACGACATCGGCACCATCGTCGATCAGCACGGCGTGGCCATCCGCACCGGCCACCACTGCGCCCAGCCGGTGATGGACCGCTTCGGCATCCCGGCCACGGCGCGGGCCTCGCTGGCGATGTACAACACCACCGCCGACATCGACCGGCTGGTCGCGGCGCTGCACCAGGTGCGGCGGATGTTCGCCTGATGTCCGGCCTGAGCGACCTCTACCAGGAAGTCATCCTCGACCACAACCGGCGGCCGAGGAACTTCCGCGCCATCGACGGCGCCACCCGGCAGGAGGGCTACAACCCCCTGTGCGGCGACCGCCTCACGCTGTACGTGAAGGTCGAGGGCGGCCGCGTCGCCGACGTGGCGTTCGAGGGCAGCGGCTGCGCCATCTCCAAGGCCTCGGCCTCGATGATGACCGAGGCGGTGAAGGGCCGCACCGTCGCCGAGGCGCGCGCCGCCTTCGACGCCTTCCAGGCCATGGTCACCTCGCCGCTCGGCAGCGAGGTGCCCGACCTGGGCAAGCTGAGCGCGCTGTCGGGCGTGCGCGAGTTCCCGACCCGCGTGAAGTGCGCGAGCCTGGCGTGGCACACGCTGAAGGCCGCGCTCGAGGGCGCCGCCGGCGCCGTGTCCACCGAGTGATTCGCCCATGTCCGGTCCGAGGATGCTCTCCGTGATTCCCGACTACTCCGGCCAGCCGTCCCAGGTGCCCGACGAGTTCGGCGTGCCGCTCGACGTCACGCCCGACCCGGTGCAGATGGCCGAACTCCGGCCGCTCGTCATCGAGGCCCTGCGGCAGATCTACGACCCCGAGATCCCGGTGAACATCTACGAGCTGGGACTCATCTACGACGTGCTGGTCGGCGCCGACCGCAAGGTCGGCGTCCGCATGACGCTCACCGCGCCGGCCTGCCCGGCTGCCCAGACGCTGCCCGGCGAGGTGCGCGACAAGGCCCGCGGCGTCGAGGGCGTGACCGGCGCCCAGGTCGAGATCGTGTTCGATCCGCCGTGGTCGATGGAGCGGATGACCGACGCCGCCCGCCTGCAACTCGGGCTGCTCTAGGCGCCGGCCTGCTGGTAAGCTCGGCGACGCGGCGCCGCATGCCCGAGACCCCGACCGTCCCGTCGCGCTACCTGACGTTCGACCGCCGCGCCTGGGCCAGACTGCGCGACAACACGCCGCTCACGCTCAGCGAGCAGGACCTGCGCACCCTGCGCGGCCTGAACGACGCGCTGTCGCTGGCCGAAGTCGAGCAGATCTACCTGCCGATGTCGCGGCTGCTCAGCCTCTACGTGCGGGCCACCCAGGAACTGCACCGCGCCTCGCAGTCGTTTCTCGGCGATCACACCGCCAAGGTGCCGTTCATCATCGGCCTGGCCGGCAGCGTCGCGGTCGGCAAGAGCACCACGGCGCGCATCCTCCAGGCGCTGCTGTCACGCTGGCCCGGGCATCCGTCGGTGGATCTGGTCACGACCGACGGCTTCCTGTTCCCGAACGCGGTGCTGACCGCGCGCGGGCTGATGGCGCGCAAGGGCTTTCCGGAAAGCTACGACCGCGGCCGACTCGTGCGTTTCCTCGCCGACGTGAAGTCGGGCGCCCCCGAGGCCCTGGCCCCGGTCTATTCGCACCAGCGCTACGACATCGTGCCCGGCACGACCCAGGCCGTCCGCCAGCCCGACATCGCCATCGTCGAAGGGCTGAACGTGCTCCAGGGGCCGACCGACCGCTCCGGCACGCAGGTGTTCGCCTCCGACTTCTTCGACTTCACGATCTACGTGGACGCCGACGAAGAGGACATCGAGCGGTGGTACATCGAGCGCTTCCTGCGTCTGCGTGACACGGTGTTCCAGGACCCGCAGTCGTACTTCCACCGCTACGCGTCGCTGAACGAGGCCGAGGCCCGGGCCACCGCCGCCGGCATCTGGGCCGACATCAACGGGGTGAACCTGCGCGAGAACGTCGCGCCGACGCGCATGCGCGCCCACCTCATCCTGCGCAAGGGCGCCGACCACGCCGTGGAGATGGTGCAGCTGCGGCGGCTGTAGGGCAGCCCTTCAGCGCGGCCTGGAGGCTTCTCCAGCGCTGCCTGGAGGCGTTGGGAGCGAGGCGGCCGTGGCCAGGCGCCCTACGTTCGATCCGGGTAGACGTTGAACGTCTTGCCGTTGTAGGTCACGCGCTCGGTCTTGACCTCGAAGCGCTTCGGATCGACGTGCCGATGGCCGTGCACGAGCACGGTGGCGCCGACCGGGATCACGCCTTCCTTGAGGCCGGCCCGCGACGTGGCCGCCGGCGGCGCCAGGGTGATGTCCCACACCTGGTCGTTGACGCGGATCTTCATCGCCGCGTGCGCGCCGGCGTAGGTGACGCCGGTGACGACGGCGCCTTCGATCTCGAACTCCGCGGTCTGGTAGCCGGCCCAGCCGTGGTGCGCGGCCAGCGGTGCGACGGCCAGGGCCAGCAGGGAAGCGACGAACCAGCGGGTGACAGCGTGCATCGGACCCCTCCCGGGAAACGGGTTCCCCGCAGTCTACCGCCCCTCGGCGGTGATGCTACGATGCAGACTGGAGACGGCGTCGGGCCGTCTAATCGTCCAATGCGCGCCGTCGTCGTCCTCGTTCTCGGTCTGGCCGTCGCCCTCACGGCGATCCCGGCGGCCGCGCAGGACCCGGCCGCCAGCTCGACCACGCCGGCCGCGAAGCCGGCCATCGATCCGAATGCCCTCGGCATCTCGGTGGCCCGCATCAGCCGGCAGTTGCGCATCGACGCCCAGGCGCGCGCCCAGGGCGACTCGCCGCTCAAGCTCGAGTACTTCGTCGACGTCTACGGCACCGCGCCGGCGCTGCGCTTCTTCAGCGGCCCCGAACTGCTGTATGGGGCCGTGCCCGGCAGCGCGCCGTCGCACCGCGACATGCTGTACCAGCTCACCCCGCAGGCCTTCCGCTCGCCGCGTGTGGATTTCCTCGGGCTGGCTTATGCGGCGGGGTCGGCCGGCGCGCGCAAGGTGCAGGACTGGCGGTACGAGCGCGACCTGCGCGCGTATCAGAAGCTGCTCGAGGCGGGCGCCGTGTTGCCAGCGCCGCAGCCGCCGCGCCGCTGACTCGTCGTTGAGTACGTAGCACGGCTTCAGCCCTGCCGGCCCTTCTCATCAGCCCAGCCGACCAGCGGGCGATCAGCTGTTGCCGACGATCAGCACGATCGCGGCGACGGCCGACGCCACGCCTACCTGCTGCCACGGCCCGAGCCGCTCGCCCAGGACCAGCCGCGCCAGTAGCACCGTGCTCGCCGGGTAGAGCGACGCCAGCGTCGCCACCAAGCTGAGCGGCCCTTCGCGCACGGCCACCAGATAGAGCGCGTTGGCCACCATGTCGAGGCCGCCGCAGGTGATGGCCGGCGCCAGCGCGGCTCGCGGCACGATCCCCGCCTGCCGTGTCGCCAGCGCGGCGGCGCCGAACAACGTCACCGACACCGTGCGCGACACCGCCAGCGGCCACAGTCCGGCCGCCGCCGCCGTCTGCCCGAGCGCCACCAGGAATCCGCCGATCGCCACGCCCGAGGCCAGTGCCACCCGCACGCCGCGCGCGACGTCGGCCGGCCCGTCGCCGGCCGCGGCCGGCGGCGTCATGCCGAGCAGGCCGACGGCGACGATGGCCACGGCCACGCCGACGGCCGCCGCCAGCGCGATCCGATCGCCCTGCACGATGCCCACCACCAGCGGCACGACCACCGCGCATACCGCCGTCACCGGCGCCACCACGCTCATCGGGCCGATTGCCAGGGCCTTGTAGAGCAGGGCGACGCCGATGCTGCCGGCGACGCCGGCCACGGCTCCGAAGAGGACGTCGCGCGGCGTCATCACGCGGTCGAGCATCAGGGGCGTGCAGGCCAGCAGCATCAGCAGACCCGCGCCTTGCGTGGTGAACACCGTGGCGATCGTCGTGGCCCGCCGGGTGGCGATGCCGCCGAGGAAATCGGCGGCGCCGTAGAACGCCGCGGCGCCGAGGGCGAGCATCGACGTCATCACGGCGCCTCCACGGCGGGGCCGAGCCGGCGGCGCTCGACCGTCGCCGCGGGAGAACGGGCCACGACGGCGTCGACGAGGGCGTCAGCCGCGCGATCGAGATCGTCGAGCGCCATCGGCGCCAACCGCTCGAGCAGGAACAGCACGTCGGTCGAGGCCTCGGTGAGCCGGGTGCGCGTGCACTGCCGCCAGTTCCAGCGCCGGCAGGTCACGCCGCGGTCGTCGATCCACACCACTTCGCCGGCGGCCGGGTGCTCCACCACGGCCTCCCCGTTGGCCACGGTGTCGAACGGCTCGTCGCCGGCGGCCCGGATCAGACGGATCGGCCCGGCGTAGGCCCCCAGGTCTTCGCCGCCGACCGGCAGCGCGTGGCGGACGCTGACGGCGTTGTAGAGATCGACCAGCCAGTTCACCCGCGGCAAGCCGCCACTGCGGGCGCGCTTCCACAACGCCTCCACCGACGACGAGGTGCGCTGCGGCTTGGCGCCGAAGGCGCGATAGGCGTCCTGCCAGGCGATGATGTGGCCGGGCAGGTCGGTCGCGGCGTGCGCGAACGTCTCCGCGTCGCGCAGCCACGCCTCACTCGTGGCGTCGCCGGGGCCGTTGGCGACGCCGGTGACGGCGAGAGCGACGACCGCGAAGTCGGGCCGCAGGGCGTGGACGTCGGCGGCGACGTCGAGCCGGTCGAGCAGCATCCCGGCATGATATCAAACTGGTCCAAGAGTCCACTATACTGACCGCATGAACGACCCCCGCCGCATCGAGGCCGCGCTCGCCGCCAACCTCCGCGACTGGCGCACGCGGCGCGGTTGGAGCCAGAGCGAGCTGGCGGCGCGCGCCGGCCTCAGCAAGGCCATGCTGGTGCAGGTCGAGCAGGCCCAGACCAACCCGTCGATCGCCACGCTCTGCAAGCTGGCCAACGCGCTCGGCATCGCGCTGCTCAAGCTGGTGGAGGTGACCGACGAGCCGGTGGTGCGCCGCATCACACCGGCCGACGTGGCCTGGCTGTGGCGGGGCCGCGTCAAAGGCAGCGTGGCTGGGCTGGTCGCCGGCGTCGAGGCGCCAGTGCCGGTCGAGTTGTGGGAGTGGCGCATCGGCGCCCGCGACGGCTACGACGCGGTGGCGCATCCACCCGGCACGCGCGAGTTCGTTTACGTGCTCGACGGCGCCGCTGCCGTGACCGTGGACGGCGTGGAGGTGGCGCTGGGCGCCGGCGAGTGCGCGGTGTTCCAGGCCGATCGCCCGCACCGCTACGCGTCGGCGGGCGGCAAGGCGACGCGGTTCGTGATGGTGGTGATCGAGCCGATCGAACCGCCGGCGGCGAACCGGACGGTCCGGTCCCGGCCGGCCGCCCGGCGGCAGCGTGGGGCGACGACCTAGCGGAAGACGTCCTTGGGGATCTTGCCGACGACCACCTGGGTGAGGTCCACCGCTTCGGCGACGTGGAAGTCGCAGGCGATGCTCGCCAGCGTGTAGGCATCCGCCGTCGTCAGGCCCTTCTCCTTCACCAGGAACTCGACGACCGCGGCGGTGGCGAGGCGCATCGCCCGATCGAGATCGACGTCGATGCCCATCAGCACGTAGTGCGTCGCCGTCTCGGCCCGCGGGCCGGCCAGCGCACGGCCCTTGTGCAGCACCAGCCGGAACCGGCCGGTGAGCGAGTGCTCGATCGCCGTGCCGTTCACCTCGCCGTCGCCCTGTACCGAATGCGGGTCGCCGATATAGACGCGCGCGCCGGGGTGGAACACCGGCAGGAACAGCCGAGTCCCCGGCCCGAGGTCCTTGTAGTCGAGGTTGCCGCCGAACGGTCCGGGCGGGCGGGTGGTCTGCACGCCGTCGACGGTGATGCCCGGCTGGCCGATCCGCGCCGGCGGCGGCGCGACGGCGATGATGCCCATGAACGGCCGAAGCGGCACGACCAGGCGGGGGGTGAGGTCGGCCACGCCGCGGCCGTTCTCCGTCCGGGTGCGGATCACGCGGGCACCGGCCGGCGGTGGCCCGTCGGCTGGGCGTGTGCCGGGATAGCCATCGGCGAGCACGCCGCTCGGCGCCGCCGAGCCGTTCATCCCGAACGGCGTGCGCAGTGTGTGGTCGACCACCTCGATCTCGAGCGTGTCGCCCGGCGCGGCGCCGTCCACGTAGATCGGCCCGGTCAGGATATGGCCGGCGCGTCCCTCGCGAGGCCGGCCGGGGCGCGACGTCCAGAAGTCGATCGCGTCCTGCAGCACTTCGTGCTCGGCGACGCCCTGCTTGCCGAGAAACGTGACCGGATGCTCGTCCTGGGTGGCGCCGGCGTGGGACAGCGTGTCCACCGTGACGGTGTCGCCCGAACGGACCGTCAGCACCGGCGCCCGCTCGATCGGAATCTCGCCCCAGACCACCGTCTCCGGCCGCGACGGCACGTGATGCGTGGCCGACGACTGCGCGGTGGTGGACGGCGCGAAGGCAACGGTGGCGAGCACGAGCAGAACGAGGCGCATGGCGCGCATCGTGGCAGATCCCGCCCACCGACGCCACGCAAAGTCGGCATTCGCTACATCCCGCTGGCGGATGGGGCCAGGCCCTACGGCGGATCGACGCCGACGACACCGCAGAGCAGCGTGTGCACCTGCCGCACGCCCTCGGTGAGCGCCGCCGGGCCGGGCTGCAGGATGTACGTCGACTTCACCTCGTAGATGTGGTCGTCGCGGACGAAGGGCACGGCGCCCCAGCCGGGGCGGGCGCGCACCTTCGCCGGGCGCACCGGCTTGCCGCACCACGAGCCGATGAACACCTCCGGTGCGGCGGCGATGACCCGTTCCGCGGTCACGATGCGGTCCCGGGCGAGTCCGGCGCGACGCAGTTCGGGGAACACCGGCGTGCCGCCGGCGATCTCGACCAGCTCTTCCACCCAGCGGATGCCGCTGATCAGCGGCTCGTCCCACTCCTCGAAGTACACGGTCGGCCGGCGCGGGAAGCGCCCCGCCGAGCGGCGGATGTCGTCCAGGCCGGCCTCGAGCGCGGCGGTCAACGTCGCGGCCTTGTCGGGCACGCCGACGATGCCGCCGAGGACGCGGATCATCTGCAGGATCTCGGCGACGCTGCGCTGGTTGAACGTGAACACCGGGTAGCCCCGCTTCACGAGCTCGGTGGTGATGTCGGCCTGAAGGTCCGAGAAGGCGAGGACGAGATCGGGATCCAGCGCGGCGATCTTCTCGTAGCGCGCGTGCAGGAACGACGACACCTTGGGCTTCTGGCGCGCCTCGGGCGGCCGCACCGTGTAGCCCGAGATGCCGACCACGCGCTCGCCCTCGCCGAGCAGGTAGAGCGTCTCGGTCGTCTCCTCGGTGAGGCAGACGATTCGCGCGGGATGCGACGTGGCCGTCCGGGGAGCCGTCATGACGCCAGCCGCAGATCCGCGAACGCGAAGCCGTCGCGCGCCACCGTCTCGCCGACCACGACGTCCAACGGATGCGCGAACATCGGCCCGGCCGTGACGCAGCTGTGGAACTCGCCGCGCTCACCGCACGGATCGACCGAATCGGGAAGCTCGGCGAGGAGCGCCGCGTCGAACGCCCGACCGGCGAACGACGCGTCGAGGACCCGCGGGTCCACCGTGCTCAGGTAGGCGCGCAGGCCGCCGGCGATCATCGCGCGCGCCAAGTCGGCGCTGGACGACGTCTTCCAAAGCGGGAAGAGCGGTGTCAGTCCGGTGCCGGCGAGCCGTTCCTCGCGATAGCGGCGCACGTCCTCGAGGAACAGGTCGCCGAAGGCCACATGGGTGAAGCCATCGGCCACGGCGCGCGCCACCGCCGCGCCGAGGCGGGCGTCGTACTCGTCGTTGCTGCACGGCCATGGCAGCGGCACGACGTGGAGCGGCAGGCCGGCGGCCGCCGCCTGGGCCTCGAGGATCTCCCGCCGCACGCCGTGCATCGCCACGCGGTCGAACGCCTCGTTCGTCGTGGTGAGCAGGCCGCCCACGGACTCGGGGTGGGCGAGCCGCAACTGGTGCAGCATCCACGCCGCGTCCTTGCCGCTGGACCAGGAGACGAGGATCTTCACGGCCGCTCCTGCAGCGCCGCCGCCAGGCGTTCGACCGCCGTCGCCACCCGCGGACCCGGCACCACGAGGCCCTCGCCGGCCAGGATGACGACCCGTCCGCGCTTGACCGCGGGCAGCGCCGGCAGCCGCCGCCACAAGGCCTGGGCGGCCGTCGTCTCCGCGTCGGTCCACTTTCGCCGTTCGTGGAGTTCGAGGATGACGTCCGGGGCTCGCGCGAGGACCAGCTCGGTGGTGGCCTGCACGGCTTCCTGTGGCACGTCGTCGAACACGTTGGCGCCGCCGGCCGCCAGCAGCATGTCGTGCAGGAAACCGCGGCCGCCGCTGACATAGAGATTGCGCAGCGAGCCTTGCTCCCGGCCGAACACCAGCAGCACGCGCGGACGGGGACGTCCGGCGCTGCGCTGGCGCACGGCGTCGATGCGCCGCTCCAGGTCGGTGGCCACGGTCTCGGCCTGCGCCGCCCGACCGGTGCGCCTGCCCAGGGCGCGCAGCGTCGTGAACACGTCGGCGAGGCCGGCGTGCCGGTAGTCGAACACCGGGATCGACGCCCGATCGAGCTGCCGCTTCAGGTCGGTCTGGCTGCCGTAGACGGCGACGAGATCGGGCGTGAGCGAGAGCACGCGCTCCACGTCGGGGTCGAGCAGCGCGCCGACCTTGGGCAGCCCGGCGACCTCGGGCGGATAGGTGTCGAAGCTGCTGACCGCCACCACCTGCGGGCCGGCGCCGATGGCGAACAGCATCTCGGTCAGTGCGGGCACGAGCGAGATGATGCGCCGTGGCGCCGCGCCGTCACTCTGCGCGTGGACGGCGTCTCTCGGCGCGAGACCGACGACGATGAGCGCCGCGGCCGTCATCGCCAGGGCGAGGTTCCAGACGCGTCGCGTCATCGTCATCAGCTCTTCCTGACCAACAGCCAGAGAAAGAACGGCCCGCCGATCATCGCGGTGACGATTCCGACCGGCAACTCGAGCGGCGCCAGCGCCGTGCGCGACACCAGGTCGCAGGCGATCAGGAAGGCGGCGCCGAAGCACGCCGAGGCCGGCAGCACCAGCCGATGGTCGGCGCCGACCAGCAGGCGCACGAGATGCGGCACCACGATGCCGATGAAGCCGATCGGGCCGGCCAGCGACACCGCGGCCCCGGTGGCCAGCGAAGCGCTCACGAACGCCAGCCGCTCGGTGCGGGCCACGTCCACGCCGCGGGCAGCGGCCAGATCGGTGCCAAGCGTGAGCAGGTTGAGCGTGCGCGGCAGCACCGCGAACGCCGCGAAGGCGAGCCCGATGAAGGGCAGCGCGGCGACGATCGGGCCGTAGCTGCCGACGTCGAGGTCGCCCATCAGCCAGCGCACCGTGCGGAAGGCCTGGGTGAAGTCGGCCAGGTACTGGACGAACAGGATCAGCGCCGAGAAGAACGAGTTGAGCGTGACGCCGGCGAGCAGCAGCACGTTGGTGGACAGCCCGCGCCGCTGCGAGCTGGCCAGCCAGTAGACGATGCCGGTGGCCGCCATCGATCCCAGGAAGCTGGCAATCGGCACCGACGACACGCCGGCGGCGCCCAGGTCGAGCCCGAGCGCGATGGCCAGCATCGCGCCCAGTGCCGCGCCGGCTGACACGCCGAGGGTGAACGGCGTCGCCAGCGGGTTCCTGAGCAGCGCCTGCAGCACCACCCCCGACGATGCCAGCGCGGCGCCGACCAGCGCCGCGGCCAGCACGCGCGGCAGCCGGGCGACGAAGAAGATCTGCGCGTCCACGTTGTCGGCCCACGGCACCGAGGTGTCGAAGGCGCGGCGCAGGCTGATGCCGGTGCTGCCGATGGCCGGCGCCACGACGACGGCCGCCGTCGCCGCCAGTGCGAACAGCGGCAGCGTCGTCCACAGCCGGCGGGCGAGGGGCGCCGCCATCTACCCCGTCCTGCGCACCGGCACCACCGTGAGGTGGCCGGTGGTCTCGTGGACGTGGACGTCGGCATCCACGCCGTACAGCGCGCGCAGGTTCTCACGCGTGAGGACGGTGGCGATCGGGCCGGCGGCGACGATGCGCCCGTCGCGCAGCAGCACGAGATCGCGGCACACGCCGGCGGCCAGGTGGAGGTCGTGGGTGGACACCACCATCGTCACGCCGCGCCGCTGGTTGAGCTCGGTCAGCAGCTGCGCGATCTCGAGCTGCGCGCCCAGGTCGAGCGATGAGGTCGGCTCGTCGAGCAGCAGCACGTCGGCGGCCTGGGCCAGCGCCGCGGCGATCACCACCCGCTGCTTCTCGCCGCCGCTCAGCGTCGCGAAGTCGCGGTCCTCCAGGTGCAGCGCGCCGGTGGCGGCGAGCGCGTCGCGCGCCGTCGCCAGGTCCGCTGGGCCCTCGACCTCGAACAGGCCCAGGTGCGGATGGCGGCCCATCAGCACCATCTCCATCACGCTGTAGTCGAAGGCGAGGTGCGTCTCCTGCGGCACCACCGCCACCCGGCGGGCCAGCGCCCGGCGCGAGTAGGCGCCGAGCGGACGGCCGTCGAAGCGCACCTCGCCGCCGGTGGGCCGCCGGGTGCCGGCGAGCAGCCGCAGCAAGGTGGTCTTGCCGGAGCCGTTCGGCCCGAGCACCCCGACCACCGCGCCGGCCGGGACCTCGAGCGAGAGGCCCGCGAGCACCGGCCGGGCGGCGTCGTACGCGAAGGCGAGATCAGCGGCGTGCAGCAAGCCTGAGCCCCACGTACGCCGTGCGGCCGAGCGCCGGGTAGCCGAGCGTGTCCTCGTAGGCGCTGTCGAAGGCGTTGACGATGCGCCCGAACAGCGTGAGCTGCGGCACGATGGTCCACGCGCCGCCGACGGTCACCGCGGTGTAGCCGTCGTTCTCGAACAGGCCGCCGAAGGTGCCGAAGCTGGGCTCGACGTCGAGGGTGGCGCCGCGCAGCGCCACGGTCGCGAACGCCTGCAGCCTCGACGTGCCCCACGCGAGGTCCGCGCTGCCTTGATGGCGCGGCCGGCGCAGCAGCCGATCGCCCACCGCGAAGGGCGACGGCGCCTGGCCGTCGGCGCCGTCCACGGCGAGGATCTCGCTGTCGAGGAAGGTGTAGGTGGCGCGGGCGGTGAGCCGCGGCAACGGCCGCGCAGTGACCGCCAGTTCCACGCCGCGAGCCCGCGCGTTGGCGATGTTGTCGGTCTGGAAGCGGCTCGAGCTGCGGAAGCGCCCGACCGACACGATCAGGTCGTCGTAGCGGTTGTGGAACCACGTGCCGTCCACGTGGAGTGCGCCGCCAGCGAAGGTCTGCGTCACGCCGGCCTCGACGCTGGCGCTGCGCTCCGGCTTCAGCCCGTCGTTGTCGGTGAAGGCGATCTCGAACACGTCGGGTGGACGGATGCCCGTGCCCGCCGCCGCGTGCAGCTTGGTGGAGGTGCCGCCGCGACCGCCGGCCGGCACGATCGTCCACGCCGCGGTGGCCTTCGGATTCACCGCGACGACGGTGTCGGCGGGGAAGGCCGGGCGCGGCGAGAACGCCGTCGGATCGCCGGGCAGCGCCTGCCGCGTGATCCGCGAGGCGCGCGCGCCGGCCGTGACAGCGACGCCAGCCAGCGGCTGCCAGCGCGCCTCGGCGAAGCCGGCCCAGACGTCGCGCTCGACGGGCACCTCGGCGGCGCCGTCGATGACGTAGGTGCTGCGGCCGCTCTCGCCCACCCACTCGCCGCCGGCGCTGGCCGAGAGCGTGGTCGTCAGCGCGGCGTCGGCCTGCAGGCGGCCATGGGCGCGCGCGGTCTCGCCCTCCGAGGCGAACGCCGCGCGATACTCCAGGTCGAAGTCGGCGACGTCGGCCTCGGCGCGCAGCCGCACCCGGCTCGCGGCGCCGCCGAGCGGCTGCAGCAGGCGCACGGCCGCCGAGCGCTGCGTCGTCAGGCTGCGGGCGATGCGATCCACCCCGCCGAAGTTGCCGACCGGATTCGTGCCGAAGGGGCCGGGCGATCCACGGTCGCTGTCCACGTAGCGCACCGTGCCGAACAGGTCGGTGCCGCCTTGGCCCCGCCAGCCGAGACCGAGCGAGACGTCGGTGATGCGGCTGTCGTCGTTGGTCACCGCCGTGCCGTCGGCCGGCGCGGTGCCGGTGAACCCCTCGTCGCGCATGTGCTGCGCCGAGGCGGCGCCCTGCCACGCCCCGAACGAGCCGCGCACCATGCCGCTGGCGCGCCGCGCGTCGCGTCCGCCCACTTCGGCCAGGCCGTCGGCCACCGACGGCCCACCCCGTGGCGTCACCACCTGCACCACGCCGCCGATCGCATCCGACCCGTAGAGTGCGCTCTGCGGCCCGCGGACGATCTCGATGCGTTCCGCGCCAGCCGTCGGCACCTGCGAGAAGTCGAGGCCGCCGCCGAACGCGTTCATGCGCACGCCGTCCACGAGCACCATCGTGGAGTCCGATTCGCCGCCGCGCGGGAACACCGACGTGACGGTGCCGGGGCCGCCGTTCCTGGCGACCGCGAAGCCCGGCACGAGGCGCAGCGCGTCGCCGAGCGTGGTCACCTGGCGGGCGTCGAGGTCCTCGCGCGTGAGCACCGTCATGCTGTCGCCGACCAGCGACAGCGGGGTGTCGACGTTCGAGGCGGTGACCGTGAGCGTCTCGCGCACCGCGGCGACGGTCAGCCGCAGCTCCACGTTGGCGGCCGGAACGGCGAGCCGCACTGGCGGGGCGCTGAGGCCGTCGGTCCAGGCCACGACGTCCACGGTGGCCCCGGTCGGCAGGCCGTCCACGACGAACGTCCCCGCGGCGTCGGTGGTAGCCGACAGCGGCGCCGCCGTGGCGCCGCTGACCGTCACCCGCGCGCCGTGCACGGGGCGGCCGTCGGGGTCGAGCACCCGCCCGCGCAGGGTGTCGGCGCCGGCGGCCGCGGCCGCGGCGAGCAGCGTGGCCAGCACCAGCCCGGCCAGCCGGGTCGTCGGGATCCGAAAGGGAAGGAATGCCGTCGAAAGAGACGGCGTACGAAGACGTGCCATCAGAGCCCTCCTCGGCGTTCTCCGCGCCGATCCGCTCGTGAGAGCGGCTAGAAGGACGTGGGCCCGTGGAGGAGGTCTCCTGACTCGCGGATCAACACGCCGCGTCCGCGTCTTCCCCCCGCGGGCGCCGACACGGCGCCACACGGCAGTGACGGGCTGGCTCGATGGCCGGCCACAGGACGGGCGCTCCCCGCTTACAGTGGCGGGACCGTGTGGGACTCACACCCACTTCCCTGGCCAGCCACGGGAACGCGTCGATTGTCTGCGCAGTGTAGCACCGCCCCCGCGCCGCGTTGCCCGACCCTATGAAATTTGCGTAAAATACGGCGTTTGTGTTTGCATGTCACCGGGCCGCGCCCCCGCCGGCCTTTTGAGAGGACCGCATGAGCAAGAGTTCGACCGTGACCGTCCGGGAAACCCCTGTTGAGGCGGTGGCCCGCGCGACGGCTGGCAACCTTGTCATCCACGGCGAGAACTTCGTCATCGACACCGACGAGCGGCTCGAGCTCGTGGATCTGACCGAACGGGTCATGGAGTACGTGCGGACCTTCAAGATCAAGGAGGGGATGATCACCCTCTGGTCGATGCACACCACCTGCTCGGTGTTCATCAACGAGTTCCAGAAGGCGCTGCTCTCCGACATCCGCCGCTTCCTCGAAGAGATGGTGGCGCGCGACACCTACTACCAGCACAACGACCCCGACCACTCCGACTGCGACCGGATGAACGCCGACTCGCACCTGCGGGCCATGCTGCTCGGCCACTCGCTCACCCTGCAGATCAGCGGCGGGGAAGTGGTGCTCGGCCAGTGGCAGCGCATCCTGATGGCCGAACTCGACGGACCGCGGTCGCGCACGCTGCGCGCCCAGGTCTGGGGCGTGTCGTAGGGCAGGACTCGGGGCTCGGGTCTCGGGGCTCGGGAAGAGCCGGAGACCAACACACCATGCGTGAACGGATCCGGGCCGCCGGACTCGCCGACATCGCCGACCGGATCGAGGCGCGCCAGCGCCTGAGCTTCGCCGACGGCGAGCGCCTGTTCGCCGTGCCGGACTTGCTGGCCGTCGGCTGGCTGGCCAACCGCGAGCGCGAACGCCGCCACGGCGCGAAGACCTACTTCAACCACAACCTGCGGCTCGAGGCCACGAACGTCTGCGAGGCGTCGTGCCTGTTCTGCTCCTTCGCGCGGCTCAAGGAAGGCATGACCGGCGCCCACACGGCGTCGGTCGAGCAGATCCTGAATCGCCTGCGCGCCCGCGACGGCGAGGCCCTCACCGAGGTGCACATGGTGAACGGCCTGCACCCGGGGCTGCCGTTCAGCTATTACACCGACCTGCTGAGCGGGATGAAGCGCATCCGCCCGGGCATCCACCTGAAGTGCTTCACCGCGGTGGAGATTGCCTTCTTCGCCGACCACTACGGCAAGACCGACGAGCAAGTCCTGGTCGAACTGCGCGAGGCCGGCCTCGACTCGCTGCCCGGCGGCGGCGCCGAGATCTTCGCGCCGCGGGTGCGCCGCAAGATCTCCTACGACAAGTGCGATGGCGACCGCTATCTGGCCGTGCACCGCACCGCGCACCGCCTCGGCATGCGCACCAACATGACGATGCTCTACGGCCACATCGAGACGCCGGCCGAGCGCGTCGATCACCTGCTGCAGATCCGCGCGCTGCAGGACGAGACCGGCGGTCTGCAGGCGTTCATCCCGCTGGCGTTCCATCCCGACAACAACCAGATGCGCAAGCTCCCGGCGCCGACCGGTACCGACACGCTGCGTACCCATGCCGTGGCCCGGCTGCTGCTCGACAACGTCGATCACATCAAGGCCTACTGGATCTCGTCGGGTGTCGAGCTGGCGCAGACGGCGTTGTGGTTCGGCGCCGACGACCTCGACGGCACGGTGCAGGAAGAGACCATCTACCATATGGCCGGCTCGACGACGCCGACTGCGCTCAGCACCGATCAGATCGAGCGCCTGATCCGCGACGCCGGCCGCGAGCCGATCGAGCGCGACACGCTCTACAACGTGGTGCGCGTGCCGGCCGCGGTGGCGTGAGCGACCCCGCCTAGCCGCGCCGTTCCCGTTCGTCGATCAGGGCCTGGAGGAACTGTCGGTCAGCCGCGTCCGACGGCCGGACCGTGTCCTTGGTGCGAATCAACGTCCGCGGGCTGGCCAGCGGCATCGCCACCCCTTCGAACTCGACGCTCTCTGCGTCGCGTACGGCCTCGGCGTAGTCGACGCCGCAGGCCCTGGCCATGAGATCGACGACGATCTCATCGGCGACGCGCACGACGGCATAGCGAGCCACGTCGTCGTCGCGGACCTCGTCGGCGGCGTGGTCGGCGAGAACCCGCAACGCGGATTTCACACGGGCGACATTGGCCGGGTCGGCGTCGATCAGCAGGTCGACGTCCTTGGTCGTCCTGGCGCCGCCGTGCGCGATCACCGCGAATCCGCCAATCAGCAGATAGCGGGCGCCGCTGGCGTTCAGCGCGTTGGCGATACGGGCGAGGTCGGCGACTTGCGGCTCACGTGCGTACGAGCCATCATCCGCGTCATCCACGCATCGGCCTCCTCGAAGGTCCTGAAGCGGTAGACGCCCCGCGGCACGAGGGCTCCGGTGCCACGCACCGCAGAGAGCGTGCGTTGCAGCGCGGCGGGATCGTCGTGAGTGGTACGGCGTCGGCCCACCGTCTTGGTCACGGGCTGATGATACCAGCGCGGTGCGCTTTGGCCCATCCGGTGCCGTGGACGTTCCTGCCGACGCTCGGCGAGTCAGATGTCGTCATTGCTCTGCACCTCGCGGTCGGGGAAGGCGTTCTGATCCATTCTCGGCCTGACCGCTGGGACGGCTATCCGCCGCTGGCCGCGCCGGGCCACCGCCACGTAGACGCGTCGGCGCACGCCTGCACAGCGCGGCGGCGACGCTCTGCCCGTTCCCGGGTTTCGCGCTGGGCGTCAACGTGCTCGCCCATGTCGTGGCCTGGGCGTCGGTCTTCGCCACCGCCTGGCCGATCGGCGATGAGACCTGGGTAAGAATCCACGCCGAACGGGCCCAAGCTGAAGCGCGCGCCGCCGCTGGCCTCGATGGCGGGCTCGACTTCATCGAAATGGACGGCGGCTACATCGCTGCCGGGCGGTCGACTGCCAATAGCCTGTCGATCGACGACAACCAAGTCTCGGAGCTGTGGCTCGCGTTGGCCGGCTGGGTGGTCCTCCCGGAAGCGGCCGACGATCCGACCGAGCGCGAGTCGTGGTGGATCGCCGGCATCGCCTTCGTGGCATCGCTCGCGTTCTGGACGCCGTGGACGATCCTCTGGGCCTGGCTCGGGGGCAGTGAGGCCAGGCGACTCGCCGCGGCGGTCAGCGCTGGCAGCGCGGACAGTAGAACGTCGATCGACCCGCCTGCACCACCCGCTTGATGGTTCCCTCGCAGCCGCGCCGCGAGCACGGCTCGCCGGCCCGCTCGTAGACCTTGAAGCGAGACGCCGGCGTGTCGATGGCGCGCGTCAGCACCTTCACGATGGCTGCCGCCAGCTTCACCGCGGCTGGCCTGGGCGCGCCGGTGCGCGTGGCGAGAATCGCCGCCTTGCGCTTCGGTGAGATACCGGCGACATGCAGCGCCTCGCTCGCGTAGATGTTGCCGACGCCGGCGACCACCTTCTGGTCGAGCAGCGCCACCTTGATCGCCACCTTCTTGCGATGGCACGCGCGGGCCAGGGCCGCGGCGCCAAACTCCGCCGACAGCGGTTCGGGACCCAGCTCGCACAGCGCCGGATGTGCGTCGAGGCCGTCGCGTGCGATGAGGTCCATCAGGCCGAAGCGCCGCGGGTCGTTGAACGTCACGGTCTGGCCCGAGGCCAGCGTGAACACCACGTGGTCGTGCTTGCCCGGGTCCGACGGCGCGCCGCGTTCGACGCGGAAGTCGCCCGACATCCCCAGGTGCACGAGCAGCGTCTCCCCCGACGACAGCGCCGCGAGCAGGTACTTGGCGCGCCGCGTCACCGCCATCACCAACTGGCCGGTCAGACGATCGCCGAAACCGGCGGGGAAGGGGATGCGCAAATTGGCGCGGCGCACTTCCACGGCGTCGATGCGGACGCCGGCAAGCGCCGGTTCGAGCATCCGCCGGACCAGCTCCACTTCAGGCAGTTCGGGCACGCCCGCATCGTACAAGCTCGGCGGTCGCCGGCCGCCACTTGCACTGCGCGGCCAATCTGCTAGTATCCGAATCAGACCAAGGAACGCCGCGGCGAGAGCCCACCGGCAGACCTTGGTCTTTTCGCGTCCGGAGATTGCGAAAAGTTTCACAAACGCGCAATGGGCACGACCGGGGGCGAGCGAAGGGTGAAGGCACCAGGACGATGAGCACGGCCACGTTTCTGCCGGTTCTGAACGAGGTGGAGAAGGCCAGCATCCGCGAGCGCCAGCCGCTCCCGGAGCGCTACCTCGGCCTGTCCGACGACGAGATGGACCGCCGCATCGCCGCGGCGCGGGCCGCGCTCGGCGACCGGCTCGTCATCCTCGGCCATCACTACCAGCGCGACGAGGTCATCCGCTTCGCCGACTACACCGGCGACTCGTTCAAGCTGTCGCGCGAAGTGGCCAAGCACCCGA
>CAYUAX010000028.1:20355-35226 GCA_964442845.1 uncultured Bifidobacteriaceae bacterium
TACATCGTGTTCTGCGGCGTGCACTTCATGGCCGAGAGCGCCGACGTGCTGGCGCTGCCGCATCAGAAGGTGATCCTGCCCGACCTGGCCGCCGGCTGCTCGATGGCCGACATGGCCCCGGCCGACGAGCTGGAGATCTGCTGGAGCGAGCTCGAGCAGATGGGTATGGCGGCGCGCACCGTGCCGGTGACCTACATCAACTCGGCGGCGGCGATTAAGAGCTTCGTCGGCGAGCAGGGCGGCACGGTGTGCACGTCGTCGAACGCCGCCGCGGTGCTGAAGTGGGGCTGGGAGCAGAAGGAGAAGATCCTCTTCCTGCCCGACCAGCACCTGGGCCGCAACACCGCCTACTTCCGGATGGGCGTGCCGCTCGATCAGATGGTGGTGTGGGACCCGAAGCAGCCGTTCGGCGGCCTGACGCGCGAGCAGGTGGCCGCGGCCCGGCTGATCCTGTGGAAGGGCCACTGCTCGGTGCACGTCCGCTTCACGGCGCGGCAGATCGCCGCGGTGCGCGCCGAGCATCCTGGCGTCCGCGTGGTCGTGCACCCCGAGGTGCCGTTCGAGGTGGTGCAGGCCGCCGACGACAACGGCTCCACCGAGTACATCCTGTCGCAGGTGCGCGACGGCGCGCCGGGATCGGTGTGGGCGGTGGGCACCGAGGTGCACCTGGTGCACCGGCTGGCGGCCGAGATGGCGCCCAAGGGCGTCACCGTGCTGTCGCTCGACCAGATGGGCTGCCTCTGCTCGACGATGTTCCGCGTCTCGCCCAATCACCTGCTGTGGGTGCTCGAAGGGCTCGTGGACGGCCAGGTACACAACCAGGTCGAGGTGCCGGCGCACCAGATCCACTGGGGCCGCGTCGCGCTCGACCGCATGCTGCAGATCCACTGAGTCGGCGGTCCGCTGCCGCGGCCGTCGCGGTCGTCTGCTACGATCGGACTCGACCGTTCGACCACATTCGCCCCCTGAGGAGGCTCGTTCCATGGCTCATTCCCTGCCCGCGCTGCCCTACGACCACGCGGCGCTCGAACCCCACATCGACACCCAGACGATGCAGATTCACCACGGCAAGCACCATCAGGCCTACGTGACGAATCTGAACGCCGCGCTCGACAAGCACCCCGAGCTGCACGGCAAGAGCCTCGACGATCTCGTCAAGGGCATCGCGTCGGTGCCCGAGGACATCCGCACCGCCGTCCGCAACAACGGCGGCGGCCACTGGAACCACTCGCTGTTCTGGACGCTGATGGCGCCCAACGCCGGCGGCGCGCCGACCGGCGCGGTGGCCGACGGGATCAACGCCGCGTTCGGCAGCTTCGAGAAGTTCAAGGAACAGTTCCAGGCCGCCGGCATGGGCCGCTTCGGCAGCGGCTGGGCCTGGCTCGTCGACGACGGCGGCAAGCTCTCGATCACCAGCACGCCCAACCAGGACAACCCGCTCATGGACGGCAAGAAGGCCATCCTCGGCGTCGACGTGTGGGAGCACGCCTACTACCTCAAGTACCAGAACCGCCGTGCCGACTACCTGGCGGCGTTCTGGAACGTCGTGAACTGGGCGGAAGTGAACAAGCTGCTCAAGGGCTGACCGGGGGCTGGGGACTGGGGGCTGGGGGCTGGGGCGGGTCACGTCGCGTGGTCGCCCCGGCTCGCCTCGTCGTGGCGGCGCTGCTGGCCTGCGCGGCAGCCGACGCCCTCGCGCAACCCCCTGCCGAACCGGTGACCGCACCATCCGCGGCGCCGGGGGACACGACGTTCCTCGTCGAGAACGTCACCCGCGCCGAACTCTGGCGATTCTTCACCCCCTACGACGGCGGCGGCGTCGAGCCCGACTACGCGTTCGTCGGCAACCGCTCGACGCTCGGCGCGAAGTACGTCGGCCGGCGCTGGTCGGTGGGCGGGGCCATCCAGTACGTCCGCATCGAGAACCTGCCGCGCGGGGCCATCGGCCCCGGCCTGCTCGGCACCGGCGGTGCCTACTTCTTCCAGGCCGCCGGCACCTTCAGCTACCAGTTCTACCTGCGCGGCCTGCACGCGGCGTTCGCGCCGCGCGATCGGCGCTGGTCGATCGCGGCCGGGCGGCTGTCGCTCGACGAGGCGGTAGCGGCGGGACGGCAGGACACGCCGGCTGACGCGCTGGCGCGGGAGCGCGTCGGCGGCCGGTTGCTGGGCGACATGCGCGGCTCGCTCTACCAGCGGGCCTGGGACGGCCTCCGGGTCAGCGCCGGCACCGGCGCGTGGCAGGGCACGGTGCACGCGGTCCTGCCCACCCAGGGGACGTTCGAAGAGTCGGCCAACCTGCCGATGGATCGCGTGCGCGTCGTCGCCGCCGACGTAATGCGCCGAGGTGGCGGCGGCACGCCGGTCCGCCTGCACGGCTTCGCCTACGGCTATCGCGACACCCGCGAGGTGCACGCGCGGCCCGACAATTCCGGGCAGACCGCGACGGCTGCCGACGTGGCGATCGGCACGGTCGGCGCCTCGGCCGTGGCGACCGGTGTCCAGGGGGCCGGACGCTGGGACGTCGTGGTCTGGGGCGCGTGGCAGATGGGCGACTGGTACGGCCAGACGCATCGCGCCGGGTCGGCGGTGGGCGAGGCCGGCTACCAGTGGACGGGTCGCGGCCGGCCATGGCTGCGCGCCGGCGTCGTCTACGCCTCTGGCGACACCGACGGCGACGACGATCAGCACGGCACGTTCCTCCCGCTCTTGCCGTCGGGCGACGAGCAGGTGGCGTCGAACACCTACGCGCTCATGAACGTGGTGGATGGGTGGCTGGAGGCGCGTCTCGCGCCGCACCCACGACTCGACGTGTCGGCGGACGTGCACCGTGTCGGCCTGGCCACCGGCGCTGATCGCTGGTACTTCGGCAGCGGCGCCACCGAGCGGCGCGGCAACTACTTCGGGTATCTCGGGCGAGTGACGCGAGGCCATCGCGACCTCGGCACGATCCTGCAGGGCACTGCGACGTGGCGTCCGCTCGGGTGGTGGACGCTGCGCGGCTACGTGGCGACGTTCTTCGGCCGCGACGTCGTGCGCCAGAGCTTTCGCGACGACCGTCTGACCACCGGCTGGGTCGAGTCCGTGATTCGGTTCTGAGATCGATCAGAACAGGATCACGTCCACGCCGGCGCCGGCTTCGACGGCGGTGACCTCCGACGCGATCTCGATGTAGCCGTCGGCGTGGGCCATGCTCGTGATGTCGCCCGAGGCCTTGAACGCCGGCTCGGCACGTCCCTCGACGAGGCGCACCGTGTAGAACTGATGGCGCCCAGCGCCGGAGGTCACCCGCCGGGCCAGCGGCGCGGTGACGACCCGGGGGCGATGCGCCGGCAGCCCGGCCAGCCGGCGCAGGAACGGCACCAGCAGCACGTAGGCGTTGGTCAGGCACGAGGTCGGGTTGCCGGGCATGCCGAAGACCGGCACGCCGCCGAGGCGGCCGAACGCCGTGGGCTTGCCCGGCCGCGTGGCGATGCCGTGGAACAGCACCTCGCCGCGGCGGCGCAGCACGTCGAGCACGAGGTCGCGGTCGCCGACCGAGCTGCCGCCCGAGAAGACGACGAGATCGCAGGCGAGCGCGGCGTCGACGGCGCGATCGAGCGCGTCCAGCGTGTCGCCGGCGGCATCGACGGCCTGGGCCACGCCGCCGTGTGCGGCGATCACGGCGGCGAGCGTGTAGCGGTTGATGTCGTAGATCTGACCGGGCGCAAGCGGCCGGCCCGGCGCGACGATCTCGTTGCCGGTGGACACGACCGCCACACGCGGACGGGCCAGCACCGTGGCCGCGGTGCGGCCGAGCGCGGCCAGCACGCCGACCCGGCTCGGCAGCAGCACGTCGCCGGCGCGAAGCACGACGGCGCCGCGGGCGATGTCGGCGCCGGCCCGTCCCACGTGCTGGCCGGGTGCGGCGGCGGCGTGGATGGCCACGCGGCCGTCGTCCACGGCGTGCGTCTCCTCGACCATCACCACGGCGTCGCCGCCGGTCGGCAGCGGGGCACCGGTGGCGATCTCGATCGCCGTGCCGGGCGTGATGGCGCCGGCGAACACCTCGCCGGTGAACACGCGGCCGCCGACGGCGAGGACCCGCGGAGCGTCGGCCGACGCGCCGGCGGTGTCGGCGGCGCGCACCGCGTAGCCGTCCATCATCGCGCGCGCGAACGGCGGCACGTCCGCGTCGGCGGTGACGTCCTCGGCCAGGACGCGCCCGGCGAGAGCGTCGAGGGCGCACGTCTCGACGCGGGTCAGCGCGCGGGCGGCGGCGTCGAGGATGGCGCGCGCCTCGTCGAGCGGGATGGTGGACGCGAACGGCCGCATCGCTAGCGAAGACTCTACTTCGTCGCCTGCTGCACGAGGTGGGTGAGCTCGGGCAGCAGCAGCTTCGTCATCGCCAACCGCACGGCGCCCTCCGACCCGGGCAGCGCCACCACGACGCGGCCGGCCGCGAGGCCGGCGCAGGCGCGGCTCATCATCGCCGCGGGGCCGATGTCGTGGTAACTGAGCAGGCGGAACAGCTCGCCGAAGCCGTCGAGGCGCTTTTCGAGCAGGGCGTCGATGGCCTCGAACGTCGAGTCGCGCGAGGTGATGCCGGTGCCGCCGGTGGTGATGACCACCTGCGCGTCACCGGTCAGATGGCTGCGCACGAACAGCGTGACCGCGGCGGGGTCGTCGCGGACGATGGCGCGCGCCACCACGGTGTGCCCCTCGCCCTGCAGCAGCTCCACGATGGCGCGTCCGCTGGTGTCGGTGGCTTCGGTGCGGGTGTCGCTGACGGTCAGCACGGCGACGCGAACGGCGCGCGGCGCGTCGGCTTTGTGCTGATCCTGCGACACGGCGCGATCATACCGCCGACAGTTCTGTCGTTCCCACCACCTGGTGCCTGGCACCGGACGGCGCTCGGTGCCAGGCACCGCGCGCGGCGGCTGACGAAACCGATATCATGCTGCCCGTGCGACACGTGCTCGCGGTACTGGGGATCGTCGCGCTCGGTGCAACCGGCGGAGGGCCGCCGGTCATCACGGGGCTGAGCGCGCAGGGCGCGCGTACGTCGCCCCGCACGGCCGCCGCACCTGCTCCCGCCGTGCCGCCGCCCACGTTGGCGCCCGCGTTGGACAAGGCGGCCGCGCGCTGGGTGGAGACGACGCTGGCGGGCTTCACGTCCGAAGAACTGGTCGGCCAGCTGTTCATGGGCCGCCTCAACTCCACCTACATCAGCGCCGACGCCCAGGAGTTCGACGCGCTGGCCTCCCTCGTGCGCGACGTGCACATCGGCGGCTTCTGCGCCTTCGGTGGCGTGGAGACGGTGCCGGAGGTGATGCTCAACCCCACCTACGGCTCCACCATTCTCGGCCAGCCACTGGAGCTGGCGGCGATCCTCAACCGCCTGCAGACCGCCTCCAAAGTCCCGCTGCTGGTCGCTGGCGACTTCGAGTTCGGCGTCGGCATGCGCATCCACGGCGCCACGCGGTTCCCGCGCGCGATGGCGTTCGGCGCCGCCGGCGACCCCGAACTGGTGCGTCAGGCCGCGCAGCTCACCGGCCGCGAGGCTCGCGCCCTCGGCGTGCATGTGAACTTCGCGCCGGTGGCCGACGTGAACAACAACCCGCGCAACCCGGTGATCAACATCCGCTCCTTCGGCGAGGATCCGGCCCGGGTTGGCACCATGGTGCGCGCCGCGGTGGACGGCCTGCAGGCCGGCGGCGTGTTCGCGACGCTGAAGCACTTCCCGGGACACGGCGACACCTCGGTGGACACCCACCTCGGGCTGGCCACCGTGCCGCACGACCGGGCGCGTCTCGACCGCGTGGAGCTGGCGCCGTTTCGTGACGGCATCGCCGCCGGCGCCGGGGCGGCGATGGTCGCGCACGTGGAGATGCCGGCCCTCGATGCCACGCCGGGCCCGGCCACCTTCAGCGCGCCGATCGTCTCGGGCCTGCTGCGCAAGGAGCTGGGCTTCGACGGCGTGATCTACACCGACTCGATGATGATGGACGCCGTCAACGCGATGGTCGATCCGGGCGAGGCCACGGTGCGGGCGCTCGAAGCCGGCGCCGACGTGGTGCTGGATCCGATCGACGCCCGCGAATCGCACGCCGCGGTGATGCGCGCGCTGGCGGCGGGCCGGCTGACGCGGCCGCGTCTCGAGGCCTCGGTGCGGCGCGTGCTCGTCCACAAGGCGCGGCTCGGATTGCACCTGCGACGCACTGCCGACTTGAATGAGGTGATGGCGGCGGTCGGCACCCGCGCCGCCGTCGCCACGGCGCGGGCCGTGGCGGAGCAGAGCCTCACCCTGGTCCGCGACGACAAGGCTGCCGTGCCGCTGCCCACGCCGCGCAGCGGACGCCTGCTCTACCTCTCCGTGCTCGACTATCCGGCCAACTGGCGCATCGCGGCGCCGAGCCGCACGCTGATCCCCGAACTGCGCGATCGATGGGCGTCGGTCACTGCGGTGGAGCTGTCGGATCGGACGTCGGCGGAGGAGTTGGAACTGGTGCGCGCGATGGCGGCCAGCCACGACGCCGTCGTGCTCGGCGTCTTCGTCCGCGCCGCGTCTGGCAGCGGCCGGCTCGAACTCGCGCCGGGCATCGTGCGGTTGCTGAACGATCTGTCGGCTGGCGCCGTCCGGCGCGGGCAACCGCTGGCCGCGGCGTTCTTCGGCAGCCCCTACGCCACCGTCGCGGCGCCCAATCTGCCGGCGGTGATGCTCACCTACGACTTCGGCGACTACGCGGAACTGGCCGTGGCGCGGGCCCTGGCCGGCGAGATCCCGCTCCGTGGCACGCTGCCCGTGGCGTTGTCGGCGCAGTGGCCCGTCGGCTTCGGCCTGCAGCGTCCGGCGGCGGTATCGCAGCCGCGCTGAAGCGTCGAAAAGACGCTAAGCAGGGCGGGGCCTCAGCTCTGCCAGGAGACGGCGGGACGGCGTGTTCAATTCTCCGAACGAGAATTGGCGCGCCGGGGCGACGACTCGTACATGCTCCCGCGACGCCGAAGGCGGTGCGGGGCTTGAGCTGGAGGCTGCAGGGCGTGGACACGTCCCCGAAGGGGAGTTGGCGCGCCCTGCACGACTCGAACGTGCGACCTCCTGGTTCGTAGCCAGACGCTCTATCCAACTGAGCTAAGGGCGCGGGGGCTGAGAAACTCCAAGTCTAGCACAGGCACATGGCCACCCCTCCGTCCTCCTTGGAAGACCGGCTACGCCGCACCTTTGGCGACGACGAGTCGTCGGCGTTCGGCACCGGCTGGATGGCCGGCACGGCCAGCGTGTTCCTCGGCGTGCTGGCGGTGCTCGGCGTGCTGGCGTTCCAGTACCCGCAGCTGCTGACCACGGCGGAGTTCCGCGGCCGCTACCCGGTGCCGGCGCTGCGGGCGCTCCTCGAAGCGACGATCGGCGTCACGTTCCTGCTCGGCGCCGCGTCGCTGATGCTGCGCCGCCGCAAGGTGCTCGGCCTCACCGGCCTGGCCTTGGCCGGCCTCGCGACCCTGGCCGGCGGCGGCGACGTGCCGCTCGGCACCGGGCCCGAGGCACCGCTCACCCTCGGCGTGGACTGGTTCGTGCTGAACGTGCTGCTCACGGCGTTGGTCTTCGTGCCACTCGAACGCGCGTTCCCGCTGCGGCCCGACCAGACGACGTTCCGCTTCGGCTGGGCCACCGACGGCATGCACTTCCTGGTCAGCCACCTCGCCGTGCAGACGCTGTCGTTCCTCACGCTGCTGCCGTCCACGGCGCTGGCCGCGGTCTGGCAGCCGGCGGCCGTGCAGCGCGCCATCACCGCCCTGCCGCTGTGGGTGCAGTTTCTCGCCATCGTCGTGCTGAGCGACCTGGCGCAGTACTGGATCCACCGCGCGTTCCATGTCGTGCCGGCGCTGTGGCGCCTCCATGCCATTCACCACTCCAGCGAGGCGATGGACTGGCTGGCCGGCTCGCGCCTCCACGTGATCGACGTGCTGGCCACGCGAGGCCTCGTGCTGGTGCCGATCGTCCTGCTCGGCTTCGCCCGGCCGGCGCTCTACGCGTATCTCGTGTTCGTGTCGTTCCACGCCGTGTTCATCCACGCCAACGTGCGCGTGCGCTTCGGCTGGTTCGACCACGTGCTGACGACGCCGCGCGGCCATCACTGGCATCACGCCGCGTCGCCGATCGACAAGAACTTCGCCGTGCACCTGCCGCTGCTCGATCGGATCTTCGGCACGCAGCATCTGCCGGGCGAGGCGTGGCCCGACCGCTACGGCATCGACGAGCGCGACGTGCCCGAGGGCTGGTGGCGGCAGTTGTGGCATCCGTTCCGGCGCCGGCAGGTGCGATAAGCTCTCACCCATGGCGGCCAGTCCACAGGCACGCGGCCTCCGGGTCTTGAGCGTGCTGCTCGGCGTGTTCTTCCTGTTCGAAGGCATTTCCAAGATCGGCTGGTTGCTGGATCCGTCGCCGCTCACCGCGCGCCTCACCGGCTATCTGGAGAACGCCAACACCTGGAACCGAGGGTATCTGCAGAATGTCTGCATCCCCTGGGCGCCGGTTTTCGCGCGGCTGGTGCTGTTCGGCGAGCTGGCTACCGGTGCGGCGCTGGTTTCCGGCGTCTGGGCCCGCTACGCGGCGATCGTGGCGTTCCTGATGGTGATGAACATCCACTTCGCCAGCGGCCTGCTGTTCCAGTACAGCTTCCTTACCAACGGCTACGGACTGCCGGTGGTCGGCGGGCTGCTGGCCCTGAGCATCGGCGCGGTCGGGCTGCCGGCCAGCCTCAAGCGCAAGTAGAGTCCGGCGATGGCCAAGCGAAGCGGGCGCGAGCGGTTCACCGAGCTGCTGTTCTACGCCGTCGTCCTGCTGGTGGGTTACCTGACCATGCAGGTGATCTGGCCGTTCCTCGCGCCCCTCGCCTGGGCCGCCATCCTGGCGATGACCCTGCGGCCGGTCTACATGCGTTTCTGCATCCGGCTCCGCAACAGCAACGCGGCGCTGGTGACCACGGTGCTCGCCGGCCTGCTCATCATCGCGCCGGCGGTGTTCCTGGCGCTGGTCGTCGCGCAGCAGATCCCGGTGGCGCTCGACTACGTGGAAAACCTGTCGGCCACCGCGCCCGAGCAGGTGATCCGCTTCTGGACGGCGCTACGGCAGCGGCTGCCGTTCCCGCTGCCGCCGGATCCGATGACGCTGCTGACCCAGGGCGCGCAGTCGGCGGGAGCGTTCCTGGCCAGCCAGGCCGGATCGCTGCTGGCCAACGTGCTGGCCACGTTCGGCAGCCTGCTTGTGATGCTGTTCGCGCTGTTCTTCCTGCTGCGCGACGGCACTGCCTTCGCCGCGGCGGTGCGGCGGCTGCTGCCGTTCAGCGACGCGGAAAGCGATCGCCTCATCCAGGAGACGTCCGACCTCGTCGTCGCCAGCGTCGGCGCCGGACTGATGGTGGCAGCGGTGCAGGGCGCGATTGGCGGGCTGACGTTCTGGGCGCTGGGCCTGCCGGGCCCCGCGGTGTGGGGCGTGGCGATGGCCATCTGCGCGCTGCTGCCGGTGGTCGGCGCTACGATCATCTGGGTGCCGATCGCGATCTGGCTGTTCCTGAGCGGCGACGTCGCCCGCGCCGTCGTGCTCACCGCGATCTGCGCCATCGTCGTCGGCTCGGCCGACAACGTGCTGCGGCCGCTGCTGCTCAGCGGGCGCACCTCGGCCAGCGGGCTGGTGGTGTTCATCGGGCTGCTCGGCGGCGTGTCGGCCTTCGGGTTCGTCGGGCTGGTGCTGGGCCCGATCGTCCTGGTGATTGCCGGCACCCTCATGGACGCTCTGACGCGGCGGGTGCACCTGGCCCCGGACGACTCGAGTCTGATCGACGCGCCGTGACCGCGACCGAGCACGAAGCGCTGATGCGCGAGGCGCTCGCCCTGGCCCACACCGCCGCGGCGGCGGGCGAGGTGCCGGTCGGCGCCGTCGTGGCAGTGGACGGCGTGGTGGTGGGTCGCGGCCACAACCAGCCCATCGCCGCACACGATCCGACCGCGCACGCCGAGATCGTCGCCCTGCGCGAGGCGGCGCGCACGGTGGGCAACTACCGACTCACCGGCGCCACGCTGGTGGTCACCGTCGAGCCCTGCCTGATGTGCGTCGGCGCCATGGTGCACGCTCGTGTCGCCACCGTCGTCTACGGGGCGCCAGAGCCCAAGGCCGGGGCGCTCGGCTCGACCATCGCGGCCCACGAGCTGCCCAGCCTCAACCATCGCCTGCAGGCGGTGGGCGGCGTGCTCGAGGCGGAGTGCCGCGAGGAGATGCAGGCGTTCTTCCGCGCCCGGCGCGGCTGACCGCCGGCCATCTCGGCCGTCTCGATGTGTGGCGTGCGCGCCACCGTTGTGGAGCGCGTGCGACTGAATGGGCAGCGAGCCACCCACGACAGCAGCCGGCACGACCCGTCGCGGCGCACTGGGAAGGGCTCGGTGCTGGCAGATCACTTGCAGCCGTCCGGCGCGGCCGCCTCACCACATCGGCGGGCAGATCGAGAGACGACATGACCGTGACACGTGTGTCCACCCTGGTTCTCGGTTCGGCGATGGTGCTGAGCCTGGCCTCCGCCGCGCTGGCGCAGGCACCCACCGTGATGGCCACTGGCCTCGACAACCCGCGCGGGATGGCCTTCGGGCCCGACGGCGCCCTGTACGTCGTCGAAGCCGGCCGCGGCGGCACCAGCACCCTGTGCCTGCCGAACCCGGGCGGAGCGCCTGGGCAGCGCTGCTACGGGCCGACCGGCGCCGTCACCCGAGTGGTGAGCCCTGGCGTGTTCGGCCGCGTGCTCGGCGGCCTGCCGTCGCTGGCGGGCCCGACCGGCGCGGAGGCCACTGGTCCCCACGACATCGACTTCGGCTTCGGCCACGCCTTCCTCACGGTGGGCTCGGGCGGCGACCCGGCGCTGCTGGCGCCGTTCCGGGCGGCGGGCATCAACCTGGCATCGCTGCTGATGGTGAGCTACAGCGGGCAGATCACGCCGATCGTGGACTTCGGCGCGTTCGAATCGGCGAGCAATCCCGCCGGCGGGCCGATCGACAGCAACGCCTACGGCCTCGACATCCTGGCGACGCGCGCCGTGGTCGCCGACGCCGGCGCCAATGCGCTGCTGCAGGTCACGCCCGACCTCGCCGTCACCCCACTGGCGGTGTTCCCGCCGCGCACCGTGCCCGGCCCCGGCGGTGTCGGCACGGTGGAGATGGAGAGCGTGCCCACGACCGTCGTCGAGGGGCCGGACGGCAGCCTCTACGTGGGCGAACTCACCGGCTTCCCGTTTCCGGCCGGCGGGGCGCGGGTCTATCGCGTGCCGGCGGGCGGCGGCACGCCGGTGGTGGTGGCCGAGGGCTTCACCAACATCATCGACATCGCCATCGGCGCCGACGGCTCCTCGTACGTGCTCGAGCACGACGCCAACAGCCTGCTGGCACCCGGCAGCATCGGCCGGCTGACGAAGATCGGGCCGTTCGGCTTCCGCACCGAGCTGGCCACCGGCCTCCTCACGGCGCCGGGCAAGATCGCCATCGGCGCCGACAACGCCGTCTACGTCACCGTGAACAGCACCTCGGCCGGCAGCGGCGAGGTGTGGCGCATCACGCAGTAGGCTTCCCGGCGCCACTCCGGCGGCCGTGACCGCGGGGGACCTGCCTGTCCGGACGGGTTCCCCGCGTTTCTTGTGTACGGACCGGAAGGGCCCGCCGGCCGGGTGGTGTCCCCCGCGCGGGTGGCACTCGGCCGGGGCGGCGGCTATAATCAGTGGTTCCGGGCAACCGGACGCGGTCCCACCTAGCGGAGAGGTACCGAAGTGGTCGTAACGGGGGCGCCTCGAAAGCGTCTTGTCGGGTAACCGGCACGTGGGTTCGAATCCCACCCTCTCCGCCATAACTTAAACGCTGAAAATAAAGCACTTACGTTGAGCGCGAACTTACGCGTGCTCAATACGTGCCCTTCGTGCTAGCTTCTGGCATGGCGCTGAGGCTGATCAGGCGTCACCTGAAGGATTGTCCGCACACGTCCACGAGGTACCGGCGCTGCCAGTGCCCAATTCACGTCTACGGCACGCTGGGCGGCCAGACCATTCGCCGGGCATTGGACCAGACGTCTTGGGAGGCCGCCACTGAACTGATCCTCGGCTGGACTGCGTCTGGCGAGATCGGGGTCGTGAAGGCCGAGGCGCCGAGCGTCCGCGACGCCATCACCAAGTTCTTGGCGGACCTCGACGCCCGGCACCTGGGGTGGGAAGCGAAGCGGAAGTACCGCCACCTGCTCGAGGATCGACTGCTGAGCTGGTGTGAGTCCAAGGGGCTCTCCAACCTGCGCCAGCTGACGGTCGATGCCCTCCGCCAGTTCCGGCAGTCGTGGAAGGACAGCCCGCTCTACGCCACGAAGAATCTGGAGCGCCTCCGCGCCTTCCTCCGCTTCTGCCAGCAGGCCGGCTGGATCAAGCAGAACCCGGCGACGTCGGTGAAGCCGCCGAAGGTCACGGCAAGCCCGACGCTGCCGTTCTCGCGCGACGAGATGAAGCGCATCGTCGACGCCTGCGACGAGTACGGCGGGAACAAGGATCGGATCCGCGCGTTCGTGTTGGTCATGCGATTCACCGGGCTCCGGATCGGCGATGCGATTCGGCTATCCAAGAGCCACGTGTCGAACGGCACAGTCTTCGTCCGGACGGCGAAGACCGGCCAAGCGGTCACCGTGCCCGTGCCGCCGCAGGTCGTCCAGGCACTCGAGAAGGCGGACAGCGGGTCGGAGCGGTACTTCTGGACGGGCGCGAACATCCGGTCGGCTGTCTCGAACTGGTCGCGGTACCTCGGACGCGTGTTCGAGCTTGCGAACATCAAGGATGGGCACTCGCATCGGTTCCGCGACACGTGCGCCGTCGAACTGCTACTGGCCGGGGCGTCGGTCGAGGACGTCGCCACGATTCTTGGCAACACGCCACAGGTGGTCGCGAAGCACTACGCGCCCTGGGTGAAGGAGCGGCAGACGAGGCTGGAGAAACTCGTAAGGGCAAGTTGGCGAGAAGCGACCGAGTGACGCGAAGGGTGATGGCATCGAACCAGGACATTCTGTCGTTGAAGGGCGAGGGGCCGGGTAGACTAGCGTCCACTAGTCGGACCCCGGGTTCCCGACTGCACCCGATGTCCAGCAAGGACCGGCACGAATGAGCTTGGACGGATTCTCATCTGCGTGGTACGACCTGACGTTCAGGTACAAGTACTCAATTGCCGAAGGAGACGAGTTTCAGTCTCTGTTCGTCGGCGTGATGGAGCGGGCACACCCCGGAGACTTCACGAAGGTCCAGCCGTGGGGCAACATCGGCGACAAGAAGTGCGATGGCTACCTCGCCTCCGAACGCATGGTGTTCGGGTGCTACGGGCCGAAAGAGTTCAGTCCTCTCCCACGAGCTGTTGAAAAAGTTCGGGGCGATCATGCCGGCGCACTTCTCCATTGGAAGCCGCACATGGACGCTTGGACGTTCGTGCACAACGACCATCACGGGCTGCCGCCTGACCTTCTGCAAACTCTCGAAGATCTCAAGGGCGTCGATATCGCGGTGACCGTTGCACACTGGGGGCTTCCAGAACTGGAGATCAAAGTGCGCGGTCTGAACGCCTCTGACCTCATCGCGCTCTTTGGGGCGGCGCCGACCGGGCGTGACGTGATGGCCGTCCGACAAGAAGACCTGCGGCACGTGCTTCCAGCTCTTGCCGGAGCGCTCGCGATGGCGCCGGTGCCGCCCGACCTACGCCCCGTGCCACCTCAGAAGTTGGAGTTCAACCAGCTGTCCGACCAGGGGCGACTGTTTCTGACGCTCGGTATGCAGGTCTCCGATCGAGTCCGTCAGTTCTTCGACAGGTGGGAGCCCGGCGTCGGCGATCGGATCACCGCGGGGTTCAACACTCGGTACCAGGAGCTTCGGGCAGACGGCACGCGCTCGCCCGACGAGATTCTGTGGTCGCTGTACGAGTTCGCGGGTCGAGATGCGCTGACATCAACTCGAGAGCACTCTGCCGTCGTGGCGCTGCTCGCGTTCTTGTTCGAGGCGTGTGAAATATTCGAGCGACCCGGGCAAATGGCGTCGTCATGATTCTGCCCACGAAGACACTTCCGTCATCGCGTTGTCTCCTCGGAGTCGGGGCTAGCGTCCTGCGGCTGCTCAAGGATGAGCCCCAACCCATCTCCAGACTCTGGCCCGAGCTCCAGCGGTCGTACGAGACGGTGCCAGACGCGCCTGCCGTGACGTTTGGCTGGTTCGTCTTGTCGTTGGACCTCTTGTTCTTGATGGGCGCTGTGCGCCTTGATCACGGTCGATTAGTGGCACCCTTCCATGATTCGGCGAATCTACAGCAGTGATTCGGCGTTCAAGACCCTCAACTTCAGCGAGGGTTTCAACGTCTTGGTCGCCGATCGGGATCCGAAGGCGACGTCGCTCCAGACCAGGAACGGAGCCGGGAAGTCGAGTTTCTTACGACTCGTGCACTTCCTGACGGGGGGCTCATGCAACAAGGGCGAATGCATGTTTCTCGACCCCCTTCTGAAGGAGCACACATTTGGCATGGAGTTCGACCTCCACGGCCAGGCCATCACAGTTGAGCGCTCCGCGGCCCGTCCCAGCCGAGTACTCTTCCCGAAGGGTAGCTTCTCGGGTTGGCCGGTCACGCCAAGGCGACGCGGAAAGGACACTGTTCCAAGCCTTAGTAATGAGGAGTGGAAGGCAGTTCTCGGCGCGCGGATGTTTCGACTCGGCGCCGTCACTGACGACGAACGTGCCGAGAAGTTCATTCCGACATTCAGAACGTTGTTCGCCTACTTCGCCCGCCAACATGAGAACGGAGCTTTCCTAGCAGGCTGCTGAAATACGGCCGATGAGCAGCATCATCGTCAGGCGATCG
>CAYUAX010000029.1:0-35055 GCA_964442845.1 uncultured Bifidobacteriaceae bacterium
CGTTCCTGGCCCGGCAGATGGGCATCGCGCTGGTCGAGGGCCGCGACCTGTTCGTCCACGACAACGTCGTCTACATGCGCACCACCGCCGGGCCGCAGCGCGTGGACGTGATCTACCGGCGCGTCGACGACGATTTCATCGACCCGCTGGCGTTCCGCGCCGACTCGACCCTCGGCGTGCCGGGCTTGTTCAACGCCTACCGCGCCGGCAACGTCGCGCTCACCAACGCCATCGGCACCGGCATCGCCGACGACAAGGCGCTCTACGCCTACGTGCCGGCGCTCATCAAGTACTACCTGGCCGAAGAGCCGATCCTGCCCAACGTGCAGACGTGGCAGATGGCGCACGACGACGAGCGCCAGTACGTGCTGGAGCGGCTCGACCAGCTGGTGGTCAAGGCGGTCGGCGAATCGGGCGGCTACGGCATGCTGATCGGCCCGCACAGCACCGCCGCCGAGCGCGAGGAGTTCCGCCAGCGCATCCTGGCCGACCCGCGCAACTACATCGCGCAGCCGACGCTGGCGCTGTCGGCCGGGCCGTGCTTCGTGGACGGCCGGATCGAGCCACGGCACGTCGACCTTCGGCCCTACATCCTGACCGGCGACCGCGTGACCATCGTGCCCGGCGGGCTCACCCGCGTGGCGCTGCGCAAGGGCTCGCTGGTGGTGAACTCGTCGCAGGGCGGCGGCAGCAAGGACACCTGGGTGCTGAACGAGCAGTTGCCGCAGCGCTCGCGGGCCAGCGCCGAGGAGGGGCTCTAATGCTGTCCAGGGTCGCCGACAGCCTCTACTGGATGAGCCGTTACCTGGAGCGGGCCGAGCACATCGCCCGTGTGGTCAACGTCAACCTCAACCTGACGCTCGACCGCGCGCCGGCCGATGCCGCCCGCCACTGGGGCCGCCTGCTCACCAGCCTGCCCGACCCGCCGCCGTGGGCGGCCCGGCCGGAGATCGACACCGCCGAGCGCTCCACCGTGGACCTCGCCAACCGCGAGTCGATTGCCGCCTGCATCGCCGCCGCGCGCGAGAACGCCCGCCAGGTGCGCGAGGAGATCAGCTCCGAGATGTGGGAGGAGATCAACCGGCTGTTCCTCACGGTGCGGCGGCCGGCGGCCGAGTCTGGCTGGACCAGCGGCACCCACGAGTTCCTCACCGCGACGGTCGGCGGCGTCCATCAGTTCCAGGGCGTCACCGACGCGACGATGACGCACGGCGAGGGCTGGCACTTCATGGAACTGGGGCGGTTCCTGGAGCGCGCCGGATCGACGGCCGCGCTGCTCGAGGTGCAGTACCGCGAGTGCGAGTGGAGCGCCGATCAGGCGCCCGGCGTGAGCGAGTTCGTGGAGTGGGTGGGCCTGCTCAAGTCGTGCTGCGCCTTCGAGGCCTACTGCCGCCACTACACCGCCGACGTGCGGCCGCGCCGCATCGCCGAGTTCCTGGTGCTGCACGCCGAGTTCCCGCGCTCGATCCATCACGCCGCTGGACGCATGCACGGGTCGCTGCGCGCGCTGGGCGGCATGACCGGCCGCGTCAACGGCCGCGCCGAACGGCTGGCCGGCCGGCTGTGCGCCTCACTCGACTACGGGCAGATGGACGAGATCATCGGCGACCTGCCGGGCTACCTGCGCGACATCGTGCGGCAGGCCAGCTACATCAGCACCGCCGTGCACCAGCAGTACGTGGCGTATCCCATTGATCAGGCTTTAGCGGGATAATCCTGTGTTGTTTGGCCCGGCCTCCGGCCGGGCGTGGACACCTTGCGAGGCGCGTAGGAACTTGACCACTCTCCCCAGGTCTCAGGCCTCTCAAGGCGTCTAGCGGCATGACGACCGACTACGCCATCCGCCACCTGACCCGCTTCACGTACGCGTCGCCGGTCAGCGAGAGCGTGATGGAGCTGCGGATGCGGCCGGCCAGCGAAGGCGGTCAGCGCTGCCTGCAATTCGAGGTGGAGATCGGGCCGCGCGCCCGGGTGTTCGCCTATCGCGACCACTTCGGCAACTGGGTGCACCACTTCGACATCCCGCGCCGCCACACCCAACTGACGATCACCGCCAGGGCGCAAGTGCAGATCGACGCGCCGCCGGAGCTGCCCGCGGGCCTCGGCGAGGCGAGCTGGGCCGTGGTGGACGGGTGGGCCGCGACCGGCGACCACTGGGACTTCCGCCAGCCGAGCCACTTCGCGGCGTGGTCGCCGGCGCTGGTGGCGTGGCTCGACGACCTGGGCGCGGTGGCGCGGCGCCAGGCCGATCCGCTCACCACCGCGCGCGAGATCATGGGCGCGATCCACCGCGGGTTCGAGTACGCACCCAACTCCACCCGCGTGGACTCGCCGATCGACGACGCTCTGGCCGCCCGCCGCGGGGTGTGCCAGGACTTCACGCACGTGATGATCGCGGCGCTGCGCCGCCTCGGCCTGCCCAGCCGCTACGTGAGCGGCTACATCGCGCCGCGGCGCGACGATGACGGCGCCGCGGCGGCCAGCACCATCGCCACCCACGCCTGGGTGGACGTCCATCTACCCGAGCTGGGCTGGGTCGGCCTCGACCCGACGCACAACGTCGACGCTGGTCTCCGCCACGTCCGTGTCGCCATCGGCCGCGACTACGCCGACGTGCCGCCGACGCGCGGCACCTTCAAGGGCACGACCAAGAGCACCCTGGCTGTGTCCGTGGACGTGACTCCCGCCCAGGCCCTGCCCACCCTCGACCCCGCGGTGATGGAGACCGCCTGGGCCGCCGACGCTCCCGCGCCCGCCGACGACGAGCGCGAGCGGCAGATGCAGCAGCAGCAGTGACGCTCGGCTAGCGGCTAGGGGCTAGCGGCTAGCGGCTCGATCCGAAGCGTCACACGTGCCTGGTAATGCACAAAGAACGAGGAATCAGCCTCCGCACGTGGTGCGGCCTTTGGTAGGTCGACATCCTTGGGCCTAGCCGCTAGCCGCCAGCCCCTAGCCGCTATCTGTTGAGCTCCACGATCGTGATGGCGTTCCAGTCGTTCATCGGGATCACCAGGCGGTTGCGCTTCGAGTCGTAGGTCATCGACGCGGCGCTGGGGATGCCCGAGGCGATGATCTCGGCCTTCTGGCCGGGGCGGATGCGGCTCACGGTGCCCTGGCGCACGCTGCTCACGTACTTGGTGCCGTCGGCCAGCACGACGATGCCGTCGTTGCCGGGGTCCACCGCCTGCTCGGTCGTGACCAGCGTGCCGTCGGGCGTGAAGGTGTGGACGTCGTTGGTGCCGACGTTGACCACCACCAGGTTGCCCTTGGCATCGAACGCGATGCCGTTGGGCAGGTTCAGCGGCGCGCCGGTGATCACCGCCGTCGCCTGCCCTTGCGGGGTGATGCGATACACCTTCCAGCTCGACGGCTCCTGCGGCGTGCCGGTCTGGGTGGCGTAGATGGTGCCGTCGTCGGCCACTTCCAGGTCGTTGAAGCGGATCACGCCGGGCACCTGAATCTGTCCAGCCGGCGCGCCCGTCTTCATGTCGAACCAGCGCACGGTGTCGATGTCCACCACGTAGAGGAAGCCGCGGGCGATGTCGCTGCCCAGCGGGTGGTTCAGCGTGAGGCCGTTGCGGTTCACGCCGATCCACTTCAGCGTGTGGGCGGTGCCGTCGGGGTTGATGAGCGCGATGTAACCGTCGTTGGGCGTCATCTCCTGCGGCATGCCGGCGTTCACGGCCACGTAGAGATCGCGTTCGGCGTCGTAGCTGAGGCTTTCGGCGAAACGGAATCCGCCGTAGGTTCTGGCGTTCGGCGTCATCTTCAGCGGCGGGCCGGCGACGAACGGCTGAGCCGCGGCGGGCGTCGGCGCGGGCTGCGGCGGGGTCTGCGCGAGCGCCGGCGCGACGGCGACGACGGAGGTGAGTAACGACAGAGCGACGGCACGGCGCATCGAGCGGACCTCCAGGGATGTGCCTCGCCATTGTAGGTCGGACTACGATGGCTTCCAGATCGCGAGGACCCACGATGCAGCTCGGCATGATCGGACTGGGGCGCATGGGCGCCAATATGGTGCGGCGCATGATGCGCGCCGGACATGAGTGCGTGGTCTACGACGTGTCGGCCGAGGCCGTCGCGGCGCTGGCCGGCGAAGGGGCGACCGGCGCGGCGTCGCTCGAGGCGTTCGTGGCCGCGTTGGCGCCGCCGCGGGTCGTGTGGCTGATGCTGCCGGCGGCGATCGTCGATCGCGAGATCGCGCGGGTGGCCGCGCATCTGAACGACGACGACGTGATCGTGGATGGCGGCAACTCGCACTACCACGACGACATCCGCCGGGCCGTGGCGCTGCAGACCCAAGGCCTCCACTACGTGGACGTCGGCACCAGCGGCGGCGTCTGGGGACTGGAGCGCGGCTACTGCCTGATGATCGGCGGCGACGACACGGCGGTGCGGCGGCTCGACCCGATCTTCCAGGCGCTGGCGCCGGGACCGGGCACGGTCGCGAAGACGCCGTCGCGCGCCGACGGCCGCGGCACCGCCGACCGCGGCTACCTGCATTGCGGTCCGCCAGGCGCCGGCCACTTCGTGAAGATGGTGCACAACGGCATCGAGTACGGTTTGATGGCCGCCTACGCCGAGGGCTTCAACCTGCTCCGCCACGCCGGCATCGGCGCGCACGCCCGCGAGGCCAACGCCGAGACGACGCCGCTCCGTCACCCCGAGCACTTCCAGTACGACCTCGACCTCGGCGAGATCGCCGAGCTGTGGCGGCGCGGCAGTGTGGTGTCGTCGTGGCTGCTGGACCTCACCGCCGAGGCGTTCGCCGAGAGCCCGCAGCTCGACGGCTTCTCGGGCCGCGTCTCGGATTCGGGCGAGGGTCGCTGGACCATCGCCGCCGCCATCGACGCCGGGGTGCCGGCGCCGGTGCTGAGCGCCGCGCTCTACGACCGCTTCACGTCGCGCGGCGAGGGCGAGTTCGCGCACAAGGTGCTCTCGGCGCTGCGCTTCCAGTTCGGCGGGCATCGCGAAGCGCCGAAGGGCGAGGGCCGATGAGCACGTCGCCGTCCGACGCGCTGGTGGTCTTCGGGGTCACCGGCGACCTGGCGTTCAAGCAAATCTTTCCCGCGCTCCATGCGATGGTGCGACGCGACGCCCTCGACGTGCCGGTGCTCGGCGTGGCCCGCGCGGGGTCGAGCCTCGAAGCGCTGCGAGCACGCGCCAGGGAGAGCATCGAGGCCAAGGGCGCCCTCGACGCCGCGGCGTTCGCGAAGCTGTCTGGGCTGCTCCACTACGTGGGCGGCGACTATGAGGACCCGGCCACCTTCGCGGCGCTGCGCGAGGCGCTGGGCGGGGCGTCGCGGCCCACGTACTACCTGGCCATCCCGCCGAGCCTCTTCGAGCCAGTGGTGTCGGGCCTGGCCGCGGCCGGCATCGTCGCCGGCGCGCGGGTGATCGTCGAGAAGCCGTTCGGCCGCGACCTCGCCTCCGCCGAGGCGCTGAACGACACGCTGCATCGCCATTTGCCAGAAGCGTCGATCTTCCGCATCGACCACTACCTGGGCAAGGAGCCGGTGCAGAACCTGCTCTACTACCGCTTCGCCAACTCGTTCCTCGAGCCGATCTGGAACCGCAACTACATCGACCGCGTGCAGATCACGATGGCCGAGAAGTTCGGCGTGCAGGGCCGCGGCAAGTTCTACGAGGAGGCCGGCGCCATCCGCGACGTGGTGCAGAACCACCTGCTGCAGATCGTGAGCCTGCTGGCCATGGAGGCCCCGGGCGGCCGCGGCACCGAGTCGGTGCGCGACGAGAAGGCACAGGCGTTCCGATCGATGCGGCCGTTGTCGCCCGCCGACGTGGTGCGCGGGCAGTTCCGCGGCTATCGCGGCGAGGAGGGCGTGGCCGCCGACTCGCAGGTGGAGACCTTCGCCGCACTGCGCCTGCACATCGACTCGTGGCGCTGGGCCGGCGTGCCGTTCTACGTCCGCGCCGGCAAGCACCTGCCGGTGACGGCCACCGAGGTGCTGGTCGAGTTGAAGCGGCCGCCGGTGAGCGTGTTCGCCGATTGCGACGCCGCCCGGCCGAACCACTTCCGCTTCCGCCTGAGTCCGCAGGTGGTGCTGTCGCTCGGCGCCCGGGCGAAGCTGCCGGGCGAACGCATGCGCGGCGAAGACGTGGACCTCATCGCCTGCCACGACCAGACCGACGAGATGGCGCCGTACGAACGGCTGCTCGGCGACGCGATGCGCGGCGACCAGACGCTGTTCGCGCGCGAAGACACGGTGCTCGAGGCCTGGCGGATCGTCGATCCGGTGCTGGGCCGGGCGACGCCGCTGCACGAGTACGAGCCCGGCACGTGGGGACCGGCGGCGGCGGGACGGCTGGTCGGCTCGCGCGGCTGGCACGACCCCGAGCAGGAGTGGGCCTGTGGATGAGATCGGCGCGGGCGCCTTCGGCTTCATGATCGGCTTCACGCACGAGGAAGAGTTCCTGGTGTGCGGGTCGCCCGACCAGGCAGCTGATGCCGCGGCAGACTACGTGGCCGACTGCGCGCGCGAAGCGATCTCGGCCCGCGGCCGATTCCTGCTGGCGCTCTCGGGTGGCTCGACGCCGCGGGCGTTGTTCGAGCGGCTGGCCGCGGCGCCGTGGAAGTCGCGCATCGACTGGGCGCGTACGCATCTGCTGTGGAGCGACGAGCGGTGTGTGCCGCCCGACCACGCCGACAGCAACTACCGCATGGCCCGCGAGGCGCTGATCGACCACGTGCCGGTGCCGGCCGATCAGGTGCATCGCCTGCGCGGGGAGGACGATCCCGCCGGGGCAGCCACGGCCTACGAGGCGATGCTGCGGGAACTCGTTGGGCCGCCGCCCGCGGATGTGACCGGTCCACACGGGCTCGACGTGGTGCTGCTCGGTCTCGGCACCGACGGCCACACCGCGTCGCTGTTCCCGGGGCGCCCGTCGGGCCGCGAGACCGAGCGCTGGGTGGTGGCCGACCAGGATCCCGCCGGCCGGCCGCGTCTCACGCTGACGCCGGCGGCGATCAACGACGCTCACACGGTGCTGTTCCTGGTGGTCGGAGCGGGCAAGGCCGCGGTGCTGAACGAGGTGCGCCAGGGATTGAACACGCCCGACGTGCTGCCTGCCATGCGTATCAAGCCATGGCCCGGACGCCTCGTGTGGCTCGTGGACGACGCGGCCGCCACCCCGCAGATCTGAAGAGCTGCCCTACAAAGGCGGCGCGCTGCATCCGCCAATCGCCGACGGGTTCACCACCCACCGCGGCCGCGACGAATCGGCGAATCGCGCCGCCGTCAACGTCGGCCCCTGATCGCGCAGCCATCCACGCACCACCTCGCGGAGCAATGGCGCGGACTGATAGGTGCCCCCCGCCGGGCGCGCCCGCCCCGCTTCGGGATCAGCCCCGTCCACCGCGAACCGCGCCGCCATGAAGTCGGTGGTGGCAATCACCAGCCGTTCGGCGTCGGCGATGGGCGCACCCGAGGCGCGGCGGACGTCGGCCTGCATCCCACCGGCACCGCAGGTCATCGTCACCACGAGCCCCGAGACGCCGAGCGAGCGGCTGCGGAAGCGCGGCCGCTGTACTTGATCCGTCAGCAGGCGCCGCAGGTCGGCACCGGTCACGTCCACGCGCACGACGCGGTTGTCGAACGGGAAGAGGTCGTAGACGGCGCCGACGGTGACGGGCCCGGCGGCAAGCCCGGCGCGCAACCCGCCGGGGCCGGCGCTGTAGCCCAGGGCGGCATCGGCACCTGGCACCGACGCCCGCATCGCGTCGGCGAACAGGTGGCCGAGCGGCGACTCGCCGTCGCGATCGCCGCGCGGGATTGGGCCGTCGAGGGCCACGCCGACCGGGCGCGCGCGCAGTGTGCCAATGCGTTGCAGGGCCGGCGCCATGGCCGCGCCGACCTTTGCGTCGGGCGATACCGGCCGCCCCTCGTAGACCGGTACCGCGGACGCGGCCGCGGCTGCCGCCGCCGCACACCGCCCCTCGCCGCCGGCTGCGCGCCCGCAGATCCATGTCGGCGGGAAGATCCGCGACTCGACGACGCGGCCACTCGCGGTGTCCACGGTGAGGTCGACGCGGCTGAACGCCTGGCCCCAGTAGTAGGCCTGCACCACGGGAACGCCGTGCACGCGGTGCGCGACGGCGCTGTGCGTGTGGCCGCCGGCCACCGCGTCCACGAGGCCTGGCGGCAGGCCGCGCAGCACCTCGAACATCTCGGCATCGGCGTCGCACGTGGCCAGCGCGTCGGGGTCGTCGAGCGCCTCGCAGTGGCCACCGGCGTGCGCGACGACGATCACCACCTGCGTGCCCGCCGCCCGCAGCGCTGTCGCCTCGCGCGCGATGGCTTCGCCGAGCGGCGACACGGTCAGTCCGCCCACGTTGGCCGCCAGAGTCATCGACAGCGCGGGACGGGTCATCACGCCGACGATGCCTACCCGCACGCCGGCCACCGTCGTCGTCGTGCTGGGCCGCACGTTGGGCCAGTTCACCGGCCGGCCGGTGGCGTCGTCCACCAGGTTGGCGGCCAGGAACGGAAAGCGCGCCTGCGCCGCCCGCGCCTTCAGCGCGCCGCGCAGGTCGCGGCCCGCCTCGGCCACGCCGTCGCGGTCCTCGGCGCCGAACTCGAAGTCGTGGTTGCCGATGGCCAGCGCGGTGTAGCCGAGGGCGTTGTAGGCGTCGACGACGACCGCGCCCTCCGAGAAGCTGGAATCGAGGCCGCCCTGAAAGGTGTCGCCGGCGTCGAGCAGCACCACGCCGCCGTCGGCGGCGCGGGTGGCGCGCAGGTTGGCCAGGTAGCCGCCGAACAGCGCCAGCCCGCCGCGGCCCTCGTTGTCGGGATCGAGACGCCCGTGCAGATCGGCGGTACCGACGATCGACAGCACCACGCGCCCGGGGATGGGCGCCGACGGCCACGCCCACACCGCGAGGCCGAGCACGCATACCGCCACCGCGGTCGCCGTCAGGGCGCGCGCCGGGACAAGGGCACCGCGGGGAACCGGCATGGCCGCCGCCATCATGCCTCAGGGCGCGGGCGATGACACGACGTAGCATGAGGGCGTGCCCCTGCCGCCCGGCCGCGACGACGCCGCCCCGCGCGACGCCGATCACACGCGTCCCGCCGAACCGCGGCGGGTGGCGCCGCGCCTGCCCACCCCCGCGCCCGCCGCGCGCGATGCCTCGGGCGGCACGCTGCCCGACGACCTGCTGGCCGAGCACCTGCGGCGGCTCACTGCGTTCGCGCTGGTGGCCGGCGGGCTGTGGGGCATCGGCCTGCTGATGGACGCCGTGGTGTTCCCGCTGGCGATCGGCGCGCCGATCCGGCCCACCTCGCTCGCCATCAACACCCTCGGCGTGCTCGGCGCCATCGGCACCTACGTGTGGGTGCGGTTCTCGAAGCGCGCGCCGCGCGCCAAGTCGGACGCCGGCATGTGGCTGATGCTGTTGAACGCCGCCGACATCGCCCTGCTCGAGACCTGGGCCGTCGATCCCACGCACGCGATGATGGGCCATCTGTCGTGGACGGCCATCGTCATCCTGCTGTCGGCGATGATCGTGCCGACCACGCCTCGGAAGATGCTCGGTTTCGGATTGGTGGCGGCGTCGATGAGCCCGGTCGGCGTGTGGCTGGCGCACCTGCGCGGCGTGGACACGCCGACGGTGTTCCACACGCTGCTGATGTACATGCCGACCTACTCGTGCGCGGTGGCCGCGGTGGTGCCGGCACGGATGTTCCAGGGCGTCACCCGCCGCCTGCGCGAGGCCCGCGACTTGGGCAGCTACGAGCTGGTGGAGCGGCTCGGCGAGGGCGGCATGGGCGAGGTGTGGCGGGCCCGCCACCGCCTGCTGGCCCGTCCCGCGGCGATCAAGCTGGTGCGCCCGGCGATGCTCACCGGAGGCGACGACGGCGACGCCCGGCTGGCCATCAAGCGCTTCGAGGCCGAGGCGCAGGCCACCGCCGCGCTCACCTCACCGCACACGATCCGCCTCTACGATTTCGGCGCCACCGACGACGGCCGCTTCTACTACGTGATGGAGCTGCTCGACGGCCGCGACATGGCCTCGCTGGTCGACGCGTCGGGGCCGCTGCCGGCGCCGCGCGTGCTCTATCTGCTGCGCCAGATCTGCCACTCGCTGGAAGAGGCGCACAGCCAGGGCCTGGTGCACCGCGACATCAAGCCGGCCAACATCTTCGTCTGCCGCATGGGCCTCGACCACGACGTGGTGAAGGTGCTCGACTTCGGTCTGGTGCAGAGGTTCCGCCGCGATCCGGCGCAGGACCTCACCGCGTCGCTGGCGTCGATGGCGTCGCTGGCCGGCGTCGTCGGCACGCCGGCCTTCATGGCGCCGGAGCTGATCGGCGAGCCCGACCACGTCGATCATCGGGCCGACATCTACGCCGTGGGCTGCGGGGCGCATAACCTGCTGACCGGCGAGCACGTGTTCCCGGGGCGCACGCCGCTGCAGGCGCTGGTCGATCACGTGAGCACGCCGCCGCCGCGCGCGTCGGCGCGGACCACCGCGGCCGTGCCGGCGTGGCTCGACGATCTGATCCTGGCGTGCCTGGCCAAGGACCCGTCGGATCGGCCGCAGACCATCGGCGCCGTCCTGCAGCGCATCGCGATGCTCGAAGGCACGCCGGGGTGGAGCGCGACGAAGGCGCGCGAGTGGTGGCAGGCGCAGCCGGCGCCGGCCGCAGCCGTCAGTCCGTAAGGGCCAGCGCCGCGAACGCGGTGGCCAGGTCGGACATGAACATCCGCCGCCACGGCTCGCCCTTCTCGCCGCCGTGCTCGCGGTCGAAGTTCAGGGAGTGCGCGCGCCACGGCGCCGAGGCCGGATCGGCGGCGTCGTACGGCCGCTGGTGGGCGGTGAGCCAGGCAAGCCCCGTGGCGATCGACGGCCGATCGGCGGCAAGGCCGCTGCGTCGCAGCGCGTGGACGACGAGCCCGGTGGCGTAGCCGTCGGCGGCGCCGAGCAGCGCGGCGTCGGTGGTGCCAGGCGGCGCGAACGGCGCGCCCTCCTTCGTCCAGCGCCAGGGGCCGAGATCGGCCATCGACCAGCCGCCATCGGCGCGCTGCGCCTTCTCCAGCTCCGCGACGATCGCGTCGCGGGCGGGGGCGGCGAGCACGCCGTTCAATTGCGCCGCCGCCAGCAGGGCCCACGCCTTGTTGAACAGGCGCTGTGCGCCGGCATTGCCGCCGAGGTAGGCGCGCAGCCGCTGCAGCCCCGCCTGGCCGGCGGCGTTCTTCGACGCGTGCTGACCGGCCGAGGTCCCGGCCGCGAGCGCCGCCAGCGTGGCGCCGTGGAACACGGCGTCGTTGGCCTCGTACGGTTCGAGGCCGAAGTTGAGCCAGTCCCACGCCCCGTCGGGCCGCTGTACGTCCCACAGTCGAGCGATGGCGGCGCGCGACGCGTCGCTGCCCATGCCCGAGCGGCCGAGCGTGTCGTACTGCGTGAGCACGAGCGCGTTCAGCACCGCTTCCACGCCGCGCGACTCCACCTTCTTGGCTTCAGTGTGGTCGTAGTACGGCTGCTGCGTGGCGGCATGCGCCACCCTCTGGCGCACGATGCCCAGGAGGCGCTCCTCGTGCGCGGTCGGCGCCGCCTGCCCCATCACGCGGCGCAGCGCCGGGCGGACCAGGGCGTAGGGCACGGCGGTGTGGCACGAGAGGCAGCGGACGTCGGCGGCGTCGCCGGTCTTCAGCGGCTTGGCCTTCTGCCACCAGACGTCCATGCGGGCGTCGAGATAGCTGGCGGCCGCCCGCGCATCCCACGCCGGCGGTGCGGCCTTCTCCCCATCGGCCCGCAGAACCAGGGTGCCGACGAGCACGACGACGGTCACGACGAGCGCACGGCTGAAGGGCAGCATCGACGAATCTGACCACCGGCGCGGCCAGGCGTCAATGAGTGTTCGGGCGCCCCTGCTGTCGAGGCCCTGTAAGATCGACGGCCATGTCACTTCGCCGACTGTGGACGATTCTGGCCGTTCTGGCCGCCGCCTCGGGGTCGCTGATGGCCCAGACCAGCCGCACCGCTCCGCTCGCCACGTTGCAGACCCGCGCCGAGCGCTCGAACTTCACCGAGACCAGCCGCTACGACGACGTGAAGTCGTTCCTCGACACGGTGGACGCCGCCTCGGACCAGGTGCACGTCTCCACCTTCGGCTACACCTTCGAGGGCCGGCCGCTGCTGCTGGCGGTGGTCGGCCGCGTCGGCGACGCCCGCCCGGCCACCGTGCTGGCCGCCAATCGCCTGCGCATCTATCTGCAGGCCAACATCCACGCCGGCGAGGTCGAGGGCAAGGAAGCGGTGCTGGCGCTGGTGCGCGACATCGCCCGCGGGCAGCACGCCGAGTGGCTGTCGTCGATGGTGCTGCTCGTCAACCCCAACTACAACGCCGACGGCAACGAGCGCGTGACGCTGACCAGCCGCGGTTTCCAGCACGGGCCAATCGGCGGCCAGGGCACGCGGCCCAACGCGCAGGGGCTGAACATCAACCGTGACGACATGAAGCTCGAGACGCCCGAGGCGCGCTCGATGGTGCGGCTGCTGAACGCCTTCGACCCGCACGTGATGATCGACCTGCACACCACCAACGGGTCGCGGCACGCCTATCACCTCACTTACGAGACGCCGAACAACCCGGCCGTGCACGGCGCCATCGTCGGCCAGTCGCGCGACTGGATGGCGGCGATGTCGAAGGCGATCAAGACCAAGGACGGCTGGGACTTCCGCTCGTACGGCAACGTCTCGGGCACGGCGCCGAACCGGGTGTGGACCACGGTGGAAGATCTGCCGCGCTACACCCACAACTACTGGGGCATGCGCAACCGCTTCGGCATCCTGGAGGAGACCTACTCCTACCTGCCGTTCGCCGAGCGCGTCGCCACCTGCCGGCGCTTCGTCGAGGAGGTGCTGAACTACGCCCACGCCAACGCCGCGGCGCTCATGAAGACCACGACGGCCGCCGATGCCGCGTCGATCGTCGGGCAGCGGCTGTCGATCCGCTCGAAGGTGACGCGCGGCGCCCAGCCGATCGAGATCCTCATGGGCGGCGTCGAGGAAGAGGTGAACCCGTACTCGGGCCGCGTGATGCACAAGCGCACCAGCGCGCGGACACCCGAGCGGATGGCCGACGAGACCACCTTCGAATCCACCGACCAGGAGCGTGTGCCGGCGGCGTACTTCGTCCCGGCCGAGCAGAAAGCCGCGGTGGAGCTGCTGCGCGCCCACGGCATCACGCTGGAGCCGGTGACCGCGGCGCGGACGCTGCCCCTCGAGGAGTTCGTCGTGGCGGAGTCCACGACGACCGCCAAGCCGTTCGAGAACCACCAGGAGCGCACCGTGACCGGCAGCTACGCGGCGGTCGAACGCGAGGTGCCGGCCGGCGCCTGGCGCGTGCCGATGACGCAGAAGCTGGCGCGCCTGGCGTTCTACCTGCTGGAACCGCGATCGAACGACGGCCTGGTCACCTGGAACGTGCTCGACGAGGCACTCAAGACCGGGCGCTCGCCCATCCTGCGGACGCGCGACTGACCCGCACCGCGGAGTTCACGACCGCTTTGTCGGGCTCTTTCGAGGCCGGCTTGTGTTCGACCAGAAGTTTCGCGCCTTCGCCGTCCGCGATGGACGGTTGATCACCGGCCAGCAGCCGTACTCGGGGACCGCGGCGGCCCGACTGGTCGTCGAAGCGCTGGGGAGGTCGCAGCATGCGCATCGCGTTCATCGGATACGGCCAGGTCGGCGCGCCACTGGCCGATCACCTGCAGCGGGCCGGCCACGACGTGGTGCTGGCGGCGGCCAACCCGGCGTCGGACAGCGTGCGGCAGGCCACGGCCCGCAACCCGGCGCTCCGCGTCGCGACGCCCGAGGCGGCCGTGCGCGAGGCCGAAGTGGTGTTCCTGGCAACGCCGTTCCAGGCCAATGCCGCCGCGCTCTCGGCGGTGGCGGAGTGGCTGCCCGGCAAGGTGCTGGTGGACTGCACCAACCCGGTCGGACCCGGACTGACCCATGGCTTGCAAAGCCTGGAATCGGGCGCGCAGCAGGTGCAGCGGCTGGCGCCCGGGGCACGTGTGGTCAAGGCGTTCAGCGTCTACGGGTTCGAGAACTTCGAGGACAACGCCTTCCCCGCCGTGGCCCAGAAGCCGGCGATGTTCTTCTGCGGTGACGACGCCGCCGCCAAGGCCACCGTCGCCGGTCTCATCGCGCAGCTCGGCTGGGACCCGCTCGACGTCGGCGGCCTGGTGCAGGCCCTGCACCTCGAGCACATGACGCTGTTGTGGGTGCGCATGGTGCGGGTGAACAAGGCCTCGCCGCACATGGTGTGGGCGGCGCTTCGACGCTGACGGAACCATCCGCCGGCCAGCCGGCGTCCCAAGGGTCGTGGCGGTCGACGACCGGAGCGCGGGCGGCTGGGCCCACCGAGGGGCGGGCCGGCCGCCGTTCGCGGTCATTCCCGATCCGGGGCAGGAGTCGGTGTGGGACTACCCGCGCCCGCCGCGCCTCGCCCTCGACGACCGCGACGTCGTCGTGAAATTCGGCCCTCTGGTGGTGGCCACCACGCGGCGGGCCATTCGCGTGCTCGAGACGGCCAGCCCGCCGACCTTCTACCTGCCGTGGTCGGACGTCGTCCCGGGGCTGCTCGAGGCGACGGCGGGCACGTCGTGGTGCGAGTGGAAGGGCGAAGCCAGGTACTGGACGCTCGTCGTGGCCGGTCGACGGCTGGAACGCGTGGCGTGGTCGTACCCGGCGCCGCAGCCGGGATTCGCGGCGATTCGCGAGCACGTCGCGTTCTACGCCTCGCGGCTCGACTGCTTCGTGGCCGGCGAGCGGGTGCGCCCGCAGCCCGGCGCGTTCTACGGCGGCTGGATCACCGCCGAGGTGGTTGGCCCGTTCAAGGGAGAGCCCGGTACGGCCGGTTGGTAGGAACGATGCGACGGCTGGAGGCGCGCCAGCCGTCGCACCCGGGCGCTACTCGACGCGGATCGTCGCGCGCATCCACGGGTGGATGCAGCACTCGAACTTGTGGAGACCGGGCGCCCCTGCCGCCAATTCGATCGTCGCGCCTGGGGCCAGCGGAATGGGCGGCGTGATCGTGCTCACGCATTCCGGCGCCGGGGTCATGCCGACGTTCAGCCCGCTGATGAAACCGCCGCCGAAGTTTGCCACCTCGGTGAAGGTGTGACCGCGGCCGCCGTGGTTGGTGACGCGCACCGTCTTGCCCGGCGCCACCGTGAGGTGCGACGGCTCGTTGCGCCAGGACGGATGGCCGACCAGGAACGACACCGGCCCGCCAGCCCCCGCGATCACCGCCAGCGGCGATCGCAGCAGCTGACCGAACTCGGCCATGGGAACGTCGCCCTGGTGCGGCTTCAGCGTGCAGCCCCCGGTGGGGTCCCAGGCGGGATCACCAGGCTTGCAGTCGTCCATCACGGCGATCCGGTTGTCGTTGCCGTTCACCTGGGCCGTCATCGCGGCACTGCCCAGTGCCATCATCCCCGCGCCGAGCGCGGCCGCCAGTCCGATCCGGGAGAGCGTGGTCATCGCGTGCTCCGGTTCCCGAGGACCGCGACAGCGACTTGGGGCTGGCGCGAGCCCAAGCGGCAGTCCTCGTGCAGGCCGGCGAGTATAGGCCCGATCCTGGCGCGCGACTTCTGAAGATCTCCTGGTGGACGGCGACGGTGGCCCGGCCGTGAAACCGCTGCGATAGGATGCGGTCATGAGCGATCGAGTCGTCGTCCACCTGCCCGCGATGCCCCAGCCCAAGGACTTCGGCCTGGACGCCAAGACGCCGGCCGACAGCCCGGCCGCCGAGCGCTATGCCACCGCCCTCGAGGTCTGGGAGCGCGTCGTCAACGACATCGCCAAGCGGGTCGGCAAGAAGAAGTAGCGCAATCCGGGGGCCTGGCGCGGCCGGTTGCCCTCGATGACTAGTCATGACTAGAATCTAGTCATGAAGAGCATCGGCATCGCCGATCTCAAGGCGCACCTGAGCGAGCACCTGCGCGCCGTCCGGAAAGGGCGGTCGCTCACGGTGCTCGATCGGGCGACGCCCGTCGCGCGCCTGGTGCCGGTGTCCGGCGGCCCGCTCGAAGTCAGGGAAGCGACGCGACGCCCCCGCGATCTGCCACGCCCGCCCGCCCGGGTCGTGCCTACGGATAGCCTCGCCATCCTGCTCGCCGACCGCGACCGGCGATGACGCGCTACGTCGACACGTCGGCGCTGCTGCGCCTGGTCCTCGGCGAACCCGGCGCCCTGGACGAGATCGCGACGGCGGAGCGCCTCATCTCGAGCGAACTGCTCGGCGTCGAGTCCCGACGCACGATCGACCGGTTGCTGCGTCTGGGCGTGCTGCCCGAACGCGAAGCGCTGGCCCGACTCGACGTCCTCAACGACTGGCTGGAGGCGGTCGACCTGGTGTTGCTTCGAGCGCCGATCCTCGCGCGCGCCGGCGACCCGCTGCCCACGCCGCTGGGCACCCTCGACGCCCTCCATCTCGCCACCGCCCTGGTCTGGCGTGATCGGATGCAGCAACCCGTGACGTTCGCGACACACGACGCGGCGCTGGCCGCAGCGGCGCGGCTCCACGCGTTCACGGTCGTCGGTGTCTGAGCGGCTCCTCAGCTGACCGGATTGGGCCGCACCACTTTCGTGAGCGGCGGTGCATCCAGGCGCGCGCCCTGATAGGCCCGGACCTCGCCGAAGCGCTGCCGCGCCTCCCAATCGGCCCGCGCCGCGGCCAGCTCCTCGGGCGTGCGGGCAACGAAGTTCCACCACATCAGGATCGTCTCGGGGAACGGCGGGCCGCCGATGACGAGCACACGCGCCCCGCCCCGGCTGGCGACGTCCACGCTCGACCGCGCACACCCGAGGTAGTACATCGTGTCGGCGGCCAGCGGCTGGCCGTCGAGGGCGGCGTCGCCCTGCAGCACCAGCACCGCGTGCTCGAATGTCGGGTCGAGCGGCAGCGCCAGAGTGGCGCCGGCGTGCACCTGCAGATCGGCGCCGAGCAAGGGCGAGAAGTAGGGCTGGTCGAGCCGCGCCTCGGCAAGGCGGCCGGCGAACACGCGGGCGAGCCCGCCCGCCGACTCCACGACTGGCACCTCGGCCACGTGCGCGAATCCGGCCGCGCCGCGCCGCACCGCATCCGGCAGCGCCGTCCACAGCTGCACGCCGTTCAGCTTGCCGGTGTGGTCACGCGGCGTCTGTTCGGCGTGGGCGATGCCGTCGCCGGCGGTCATCACGTTCACGCCGCCGGGCCGCAGCACCGCCGTGCTGCCCAGGCTGTCGTCGTGCGCGATCTCGCCCTCCAGCAGCCACGACACGGTCTGCAGGCCGATGTGCGGATGCGGCGCCACGTCCATGGGCTTGCTGGCCGAGAAGCTCAGCGGGCCGAAGCGGTCGAGGAAGCACCACGGCCCGACCAGGCGATGCTCGCGGATGGGCAGGGCGCGACGGATCGCCAGCTCGCCCAGCCGCAGCTCGCGGGTCGGATAGGCGTCGAAGCGGCGCTGGTCGGCGCCGAGCGCCACGCAGGCCTCGCCAGCCACTTCGTTGCGCAGGCTCATGTCTACTCCCGCCGGGCGGTGACGCGCTGCCCGTTGGCTGCGTGCAGCACCAGCGTGCCGTCGGCGGTGACCTCGACGCGCTGCACGCCGGCCAGCACGGCCAGGAACGCCGCTTCCTGCTTCATCACCGCCGGAGCGCAGGCCTTGCGGGTGGCCATCGCCGGGCCAATCGTCACGCCTTCGCCGCCCACGGTGTAGGCGGCCGAGAAGGTGTTGCACGAGGCCATGCCAGCGACGCGGCCGTCGAGGCCGAACGCCAGCGTCGCCAGCGAGCCGCGCAGCAGCGCGGCGCCGTTCACCTCCTGCACCACCCACGGCTCGCCACCCAGCAGCGCCATCGTCTCGCCGCCGCAGCCACGCAGCGTCTGGCCGGCGTACTCCACGGTGACCGTGAACGGCCGCGGCAACCCGGTGGCCGAGTCGCTGCACGGCCGGTCGAGGAAGGTGGCGACGATGGGCCGGCCGGCCGACGAGGCGATGTAGCGCCGCCCGCCGGCGAACGCCTCGGCGTAGGGCGCCGGCACGCCGATCTTGGTCTGGCCGTAGTCGGTGACGAGCGACAGCTGGCCGCCGCGGATGTCGAGCCGCCAGCCCGGCTCGTGGCCGAACGCCTGGAACGCACCGGCGTCGTCGCTGGGCGCGCCGGCGACGGCGACGCACTCGGGGTAGCCGCGGCCACGCAGCCGCAGGCTGGCGACGTCCCCCCGATTCCAGAACGACGTACCCGGGTCGCCCTCGGCTTCGTAACGCGCGCCCGAGGCCACCGGCGTCTGTCGGAGCGTGTAGGTCGCCCCGGCGGCGGTGAGGCGCAGCGACGCGCCCTCGACCGCCACGGCGATCCGCTCGCTGCCGCAGGTGAACTCGCGCGGCGGCATCGGGGCCGACGGGGCCGGCTGGGCGAACCCGGCGGCCGGCCACAGCCATGCGCCGACCAGTGCCGCGGTCAGCAGCTGCGTCATCTCAGGCCCCCCGCCGCGCGTAAGCCGCGGCCACGCCGCTGAGGCCGATCAGGCCGACCATGTTGGGAAACACCTGCAGTGCGTTCATCAGATCGCCCCATGCCCACACCACCTCGGGGCGCAGCACCGCGCCGAAGGGGATCAGCAGGCAGTAGATCCAACGATAGGGGATCGTGACCGACCGGCCCAATATGTATTCGATGAATTGCTCGCCGTAGTAGGCCCAGCCGATGAGCGTGGTGTAGCCGAACAGGAACGCGCAGAACGCCACCACCCAGCCGCCGACGGTCGGCATGGCGGCGTTGAAGGCGGCGGCCACCGCCGCGGTGCTGGTCACATAGGCGGCGCCGCTCTGCGCCGCGGTGATCGACCGCTCGGCGACGCCGCTGACCAGGATCGTCATCGCGCTGATCGTCGCCGTGATGAACGACACGATGAACACCTCCATCACCGCCTGCAGGCCCTGCTGCGACGGCCGATCGGAGCGAGCCGTGCCGTAGGCCACCGCCGCCGTGCCGTAGCCGGCCTCGTTGGCGTAGACGCCGCGGGCGATGCCGTAGCGCATCGCCAGGAACCAGCCGAAGCCCATGGCCGACTGCGTGGTCAGCGCCTCGCGGAACACCATCGAGAACACGTACGGCAGGCGGTCGGCGAAGCTGACGATCACCACCAGGCCGCCGGCCAGGTAGAGGCCCACCTTGAGCGGCGCCAGCGTCTCGGCGACGCGGCCGATCGACCTGATGCCGCGGATGATGACCGCCCACACCAGCACGGCCACACCCACGCCGGCCACCCACGTGGGGATGCCGAACACGCTGTCGAGGGCGATGGCGATCGAGTTGGGCTGCGTGAACGGCGTCGTGGTGAGCGCGCCGACGCCGGCCACGAGGGCGAAGGTGCGGGCCAGCGCCGGGCTCTTCATCCCGTCGCGCAGGTAATACATCGGCCCGACGCGCAGCACGCCGTCCACCGTCTCGCGGTACTTCACGCCCAGCACCGCCTCGGTGAACTTCACCGCCGTGGCGACCAGGCCGTAGACCCAGATCCAGAACAGCGCGCCCGGGCCGCCCGAGATGATCGCCGTGGCCACGCCGGCGATGTTGCCGGTGCCGATCGAGGCGCCCAGGGCGGTCATGAACGCCTGGAACGGCGTGAGCACGCCGCCGGCCGCCGCCGACTGCTGCGCGACCATCGCCCGGAATGCCTCGGGCAGCCGGCGGAACTGCACGAAGCCATAGCGCAGCGTGAGGAACGCGCCGGCGCCGAGCAGCATCCAGACGACGACGTACTGGAAGAGGTACGTCGTCAGCGCATCGATGAGGGAGGCCATCGGTGCCCGATCCTACCCCGCCGGACCGTCGGGATACGGGCGGGGGCTACTTCGCGACGGTGAAATTGCGCTTGCCGACCGATCGCCCGTCCACCTCGACCTCGACGCTGTAGTCGCCCGGCGGGAAGTTGCCGGCGCTCTGCAGGCTGAACTCGGTGGCGCCGGCGCCCTTGAACGACACCCGCTTCTCGCGATCGCTGAGCAACTGCGAGCGGTAGTACCAGCGGACGCGGATGGTGCCCTCGCCTCGGGCGGCGTTCAGCGCCGAGACGTAGATCGTCTCGTTGGGCTTGAACGTGGTGGTCGGCTCGGCGACGCTGTTGTCGGCGTTGAGGCTGCGGCCGAGCTGCAGCGTCTCGACCTGGAGCGGCTGCGAGCACGCCACGCCGAGGCCGGCCGCCAGCAGCACGACGCCGAGGAGCTTCCGTGGAGCCATGGAATCATTCTAGCGGCTAGCGGCTAGCGGCTAGCGGCTGGCGCCTGGCGGCTGGCGGCTGGCGGCTGGCCCGGGCTGAGGGCTATGGGGCGGCGAGAACGCTCTCGGCCGAAGCCGGAGCGGAGGTGCGCACCCCGGTGTCGGCGAACGCCGCCAGCAGGGTCGGCAGCAGGGCGTGCAGCGGCCCGAGAGCCGCGCGGGCCGGTGTGACGCCGGTGCGAAACCCGTGCGCGACGAGCCGCTCGAGCACGGCCGTCCGGGTGGTGACCACGTGCACCGGCACGTCCCACGACGCGCCCTCGCCGGCCACCGCGGCGGCGGGCTGGTGATCGCCGATGAGCACGAGCACGAGGTCCCGTCCGGCGTGGTGACGCAGGTATCCGCCGATGGTCGCGAAGTCGTAGGCCATGGCGGTGACGTAGCTGGGAGCGAGGTCGAAGTAGTCGGGCACCCGCGCCATCGCCTGGGCGACGTCGGGCTCGGGGTAGGGCTCGGGCGAGACCAGGCGCGGCCAGTCGGGCTGGTACGGCGCCGTCGGCCCGAACGGCGCGTGCGTGCTGGTGGTCGGAAAGAACAGGAACAGCGGCCGGCGGTCGCCCTGCGCGCGTTCCAGGACGTCGAGCCGGGCCAGCGCGAACTGGTCGGGCACGGTCCACCAGCCGAAGCGCGGCCCCGTGTAGTCGAGCGCCGTGGTGCCGTAGATCGTGTCGAAGCCGTAGAACGCGCCTTCGGGCCACGGATAGCGCAACCCGGGCATCAGCGCCACGGTGCGGTAACCGGCCTGACCGAATACCGACACCAGGGTGTCGCGGCGGCCCGACATCAGCGTGATGTTCGCCGCCTCGTCGCGCGTCTCGACACCGGTCAGGAAGCTGACGTGCGCCAGCCACGACCCGCCGCCGAAGGTGGGCGAGGTCACCATCGCCGAGACGACCTCACGGCCGCTGGCCGCGACATCGGCGGCGAAGCGGTCACGGGTGGCCGCCAACGGCTGCGCCACGGCGGGGCGATCGAGCGTGACCGCGCCGTACGACTCCATGAACACCAGCAGCACGTCGGCGCCGCGAATGCCGCCGAGGTCGGCGGTGAGCGGCGCCGCGGCGGCGACCGGCGACCGACCGCGCGCGAACTGGTCGGCGGCGAGGCGCGCTTGGTGCCAGTAGGTGGCGCTCACGGCCGGCGCGACGATGAACGGCCGCGGCAGCGGCGATTCCGCGGCTTGCAGCGCGGCGACGGCCAGCACGACCGTCGCGGCCAGCGCGGCCGCGGCGCGCGGCGCTGGGGCGTCCAGCGCGCGGGCGACGGCGGCGAACGCCGTCCGGGCCGCGAGATACAGGACCACGAGCAGCAGCCCCACGGCGGCGACGCCGGCAGCGAGCACCGGCGCGGCCACGGCGTCGGTCATCATCGCCGCCACGGCGGTGACGTGGCGCAAGTCCCAGTAGAGATTGATCGGCCGGCCGTACAGGGCCGGGGCCATCACGTCGGCGTAGCGGCCGACCACGAGCCCCAGCCAGATCGCGGCCAGCGTGCGCAACAGCCACGGCGCGCGCTGACGGCGCCCGGCCCACGCCGCCGCGGCGAGCAGCCATACGGCGATCGCCAGTTCGCCCGACAGGTGGCCGTACCACTGCACGCCGAGCGTGGGCCAGACGTCGTAGAAGGTGACCGAGGCGTTCAGAACCGCCAGCGCGGCCAGCGCCGCGATCGCTGGCACGAGAGGACGCACGATCGACAAGCGTCCATCTTACCCACGGCGCGCGTGCGCGAGCCACGCCACGTCCACCGCGAACGACCAAGCCAGGACCGTGAGGCCCAGCGCCGCGGCGACCGTGGCGAGCGGTGCCGGCACGACGGGCGCCAGAGCCACCAGCAGGGCCACGATCTGCACGACGCACGCGGTCTGGCGGCGCCGGCTCGGCGGCAGCGGATGCGCCAGCCACGGCCACACGGCCGCGGCCGCGACGAACGCGTAGCGCATGAGGCCCGACGCCAGCACCCACGGCCCAGCCACGCCGAACCGCCACAGCAGCGCCGACAGCACCAGGACGAACGCCGCGTCCACCTCCATGTCGAAGCGGGCGCCGAACGCACTAGCCGTGCCGGTGCGGCGGGCGATCCAGCCGTCCACCAGGTCGAGCAGCGCCGCCACCGTACCGACGGCGACGATCGCGCCGGCGACGCGCGGCGTGGGCCACGCCAGGCCGGCCACGGCGACGGCCGCGACCATCACCGCGCGGGCGGCGGTGACGCGGTTGGCGGAGACGGCCGCCGCCATCAGCGTCGAGCCCTCACGATATGCTGGTGCCGCTTCCCGCCATGTCCGACGCCCGCGCCTTCTGGATCGTCGCGCCCGGCCGCGGCGAGATCCGCGTCGAGGCGCTGCCGGCGCCCGGCCCCGACGACGTCGTGGTGCGCACGCTGCACAGCGGCGTGAGCCGCGGGACCGAAGCGCTGGTGTTCCACGGGCGGGTGCCGCCCGAAGAATACCAGCGGATGCGGGCCCCGTTTCAGGCCGGCGATTTCCCTGCCCCGGTGAAGTACGGCTACGCCGCGGTCGGGGTCGTCGAGCATGGGCCGCCGGCCTTGCTCGGGCAGCGCGTGTTCACGCTGTCGCCGCATCAGGACCGCGTCGTGGTGCCGGCCGCGCAGGCGCACCTCGTGCCCGAGGGCGTGCCGAGCCGCCGCGCGGTGCTCGCGGCGAATCTCGAAACGGCGGTGAACGCGCTATGGGACGCCGCGCTGGTGCCGGGTAGCCGCGTCGCCGTCGTCGGCGGTGGCACCGTGGGGTGTCTCGTCGCGTGGCTGGCCGGGCGCGTGCCCGGGTGTGCCGTGCAGCTCGTCGACGTGCGTGCCGCGCGCGCCGCGGTGGCCGCGGCGCTCGGCGTGGCGTTCGCGGGCCCGGACGGCGCAACTGGCGACTGCGACGTCGTGTTCCACGCCAGCGCCAGCGGCGACGGCCTGGCCACGGCGATTGGCCTCGCCGGGACCGAGGCCACGATCGTCGAGCTGAGCTGGTACGGCCAGGGCCGCGTACCGGCGGCGCTCGGCGGCGCCTTTCACTCGCGGCGGCTCACGTTGAAGGCGTCGCAGGTGGGCCAGATCGCGCCGGCGCAGCGCCCGCGCTGGACCTACGCCCGCCGCCTGCGCCTGGCGCTGTCGCTGCTCGGCGACGCGGCGCTCGACCACCTGCTGACCGGCGCATGCGGCTTCGCCGAGCTGCCGCGCGCGCTGCCCGCCGTGCTCGCCGACGGCGCCGACGTGCTGTGCCACACCGTGCGCTACGACGGCGCCGACTGACGGCCTTCGAGGAGACGCTTCCGCATGTTCAGCGTGACCGTTCGCGACCACTTCATGATCGCCCACAGCTTCACCGGCGAGGTCTTCGGCCCGGCGCGGCGCCTGCACGGCGCCACCTACGTGGTGGACCTCGAGGTGCGCCGGCCGGCCCTCGACGCCGACGGCGTCGTCGTGGACATCGGCCGCGCCTCGGTGGTGCTGCACGAGGTGCTGGCCGCGCTCAATTTCCAGAACCTCGACGCGGTGCCGGAGTTCGCCGGGAAGAACACGACCACCGAGTTCCTCGCGAAAGTGATCTTCGACCGCGTCGCGGCGCGAATCGCCAGCGGCGACCTGGGCGATGCCGCCCGCGGCCTCACGGCCATGAAGGTGACGCTCGCCGAATCGCACATCGCGTGGGCGGCCTTCGAGGGCACGCTGCCCGGAGCGTAGCGCGTCCTCATGCCGCAGCTGAACCGCCGGCTGTCGTTCGTGGTGCCCGGGCCGCTCGACACGCCGACCGGCGGCTACACCTACGACCGCCTGGTGATCGACGGGCTGCGCGATCTCGGCTGGCACGTGGACGTGGACGTGCTCGGGGGCGACTACCCGCACCCGGACGCCGCGGCGCGAGCGCACGCGGCCGGCGTGTTCGCGGGGCTGCCGGACGGCGCGCTGGTCGTCGCCGACGGCCTGGCTCTCGGGGCGCTGCCGGCGGAGGTGACGCCGCACGCAGACCGGCTGCGGCTGGTGGCGCTCGTGCACCATCCGCTGGCGCTCGAAACCGGCGCGGACGAGGCCACGGCCGCCGCACTCTTCGCCAGCGAACGCGACGCGCTCACGGCGGCGCGGGCCGTGGTCGTCACCAGCCGCGCCACCGCGGGCCGTCTCGACGCGTACGGCGTCGGGGCCGGCGACGTGACGGTCGTCGAGCCGGGCACCACGGCGATGCCGGCGGCGCGCGGGTCGCGACGGGTCGATCCGGCCGCCGACCTTCAGCTGCTTTGCGTCGCCTCGCTGGTGCCGCGCAAAGGGCACCAGCTGCTCATCGACGCGCTCCACCAGGTGCGCGAGCGACGCTGGCGGCTGACCTGCGTCGGCAGCCTCACGCTGCACCCGGAGACCGCCGCCGGCATCCGCGCGTTGGCCGCCGCCCGCGGGCTGGGCGATCGCGTGACGTTCACGGGCGCGCTGGACGGCGACGCCCTGGCCGCCGCTTACGATCGCGCCGACGTGTTCGTCTTGCCGACGCACTACGAGGGCTACGGCATGGCCGTGGCCGAGGCCGTGGCCCGCGGGATTCCGGTAGTGACGACACGCACGGGGGCTCTGCCCGACCTCGTGGACGAGCGCTCGGGCGCGGTGATCGCCCCCGGCGACCTCGACGCGCTCGCCGTCGCGCTCGACCGGATGATCGGCGACGACCGGCACCGCCAGCGGATGGCCGAGGGCGCTGCCGCCCGGGCCGCCGCCTTGCCCACCTGGCCGCAGGCCGCGGCCGCCTTCGATCGTCTGCTGCACCGAGTCGCCGATGGAGACCTTCAGCGCTGACTGGCTCGCCTTGCGCGAGCCGGCCGACACCGCCGCGCGATCGGAGTCGCTGACGCGGCTGGCCGGGAATCGACTGGCGCTGCGGGGCGCCAGCCGGGCCATCGACCTGGCGTGCGGCACCGGCGCCAACGTGCGCTATTTGACCGCGCGGCTGCCGGTGGTGCCGACGTGGACGATCGTGGACCACGACCCGGCGCTGCTCGACCAGGCCCGGCGCCTGCTCGGCAACGGCCCGCTCGGCACGGACTACACGTTGACGGCGCGGCGGCTCGACCTGGCCACGCTCGACCCGGCGGTGGTGGCCGGCCACGACCTGGTGACGGCGTCGGCGCTGCTCGACCTGGTGTCGGCGGCCTGGCTGGAAGCGCTGGCCGGCGCGTGTCGCCGCGCCAACGCCGTGGTGCTGCTGACGCTGACCTTCGACGGCCGTATCGAGTGCACGCCGCCGCACCCCGACGACGAATTGGTGCGCGGCCTGGTGCTGCGCCATCAGCGTCACGACAAGGGCTTTGGGCCGGCGCTGGGACCCGACGCGGCGAGCGTGGCGGAGGCCTGCTTCAATACCGCCGGATTCGCCGTGCGCACCGCCCACAGCGACTGGCAGCTCGAGTCGCCGCGGCTGCAGCGGGAGCTCGTCACCGGCTGGGCCCGGGCGGCCGCCGAAATCGATCCCGGGCAGGCGCCGCGCATCGCCGCCTGGGAGCAGCGCCGTCAGGCGCACGTGCTCGAGGGCCGCTCGCGGATCCGCGTCGGCCACCGCGACTTGGTGGCCTGGAGATAGCGGAACGCAAGCGCGATTGGGTCCTGCCGCGCCGGCCTCACTTGTGCTCGACGCACGTCGTCAACTCGCCGTCGGAGCTGCATGCCACGCCTGGTCGTGCGTCGCGAGCGGCCAGGGGCAGCACCGGCGAGCCGGCGTCGGGATCGGACGAGACGCCCATCACGAAGAACGCGCAGTCCAGGGCGGCACCAGCCGCATCCGTGACCGTGATGGAGGCGGACTGGCTGATGGTGGAGGTGCTGCTGACTGAACTGCGGCCGGTCACGTTGGCGGAGGCCCCTGCGCAGCGCGGCGTCACGGTGTAATTGAAGAAATCGAGGTAGGGGACCGCGAACGCGGTCAACTGGAACGTCACGTTGTAGGAGCCCACGGCGCTCCTGGAAGACGTGAACGGGCCGGTGGTGGACTTTGCGCCGGTCGATGACACCAGCGCCGACCACACTTTGTCGTTGAGCATCGCTTGCCGGGTCGCGGCGCGCGTCGCGTCGACATACGCCTTGTTCGCCGCATCGGTGTCGGCCACCGGAGCTGCGACGTTGGTGATCGTGCCGCCGCCGACGGTGAGACCCGCCGGGAACGACGGTTTCGGCACGGGTCGGGCGCTGCCCGCCAGGGGCGCCCCGGGCGTGAGCACGAAGGGGCCGGTGGCGCCGGCGCTGTCGCGCCACGTCCCGTTGACAGACGGCCAGTTCAACGTGGCGTCGAGGTGCAGCGGCGTCGCTCCAGGCGTGGTGACGATGGTGAGACCGATGCCGATGGTGCCGTTGGGGTTGAGAAAGGCCAGTCCGACAACTGACGCGCTCGTGGAGGCGCCACACTGGTCGTCGAATCCGTCGAGCTGGTACACGCTCCCGGTCTGGACGACGTTGACGGTCAGCACGTTGCAGTACGGCTGCTGTTGCCAGCGGAACGTGCCGACGGGCTGGGCCTCGGCGGTCGCAGAGAGCGCGCCGACGATGGGGAGGGTCAGAACGGCGACGAATCGACGGATGGGCATGGCAGCTCCTCCAGTGGCGGCTGCATTGTAACGCCAGCTCAACCGCCGGATGGCGTCGTGACCACACGCATCCGATCCTCCGGCGTGCGCTTCGCCATCTGGAACACAGCCTCGACCGCGGCGTAGTCCTGGTAGCCGAGTCGGGCGATCGGCCGGATCTTCAGCACGTCCACCTTGCCGTCGGCAGTGAGGACGTCGTCGTCGATGTGCACCGCCACCACCTGGCCGATCACCACGGAATGCTCCGCCTGCGGCGTGCGCCCGGGCAGCCGCACCACCTGGTGCAGCCGGCACTCGAACTGCACGGGTGATCCGGCCACGCGCGGCGGCCGCACCAGCCGCGACGGCAGCGGTTCGAGCCCGGCGGCGGCCAGTTCGTCCACGCCGCGATCGAGGATGCGCGCCGTCTGGTTCATCGGCTCGCGCTGCGCCCACGTGGCCATGTTGTAGACGAACTCGCCGGTGGCCTCGACGTTGGCCACGGTGTCCTTGCGGCCGCCGTCGCTCTCGTGGACGCCGGCCGAGAACAGCACGAACGGCGGATCGTAGCTGAGCAGGTTGAAGAAGCTGAACGGCGCCAGGTTGACGACGCCGTCGGCGCTCAGCGTGGTGATCCAGCCTATCGGCCGCGGCACCACGCAGGCCTTGAGCGGGTTGTAGCGCAGACCGTGATCGGTGACACCAGGCTCGTAGTACATGCGGGACCTCGCGCTCCTGCGCTCAATCGTCCGATCCTTCGTCGTCGGGCTCGCTGCCGTCGTCGAGCGAACCGCTGTCGACCGCTGCCCGCGACAGATTCAGCTCCAGCAACTTGGAAAGCAGATCGTCGTCTGAAACATTCGGGCTCCAGCCGTAAGCCGCGAAGACGGCTTCATCGAGCGCGCGATGGGCATTGTCGAGCCAGGCTGGGCGTTCGTTGTAGAGGTTCGTAAGCGTCCGCTTCTTCAGCTTCTTTTCGACTTCCTCGTCTGTGGGAAGCAGACGGACGTATCGGGCACGGCCGATGCCTTCTGCGTTCGGCTCGACGACCAAGTGTCCCCACGGGCCGTCGACGCTGGCCGGGAACTCAAAGACGTCCTCGACCACCCACTCAGGCGGATTCAGCCACCTTGTCCGGAGTTCGTCGAGCGACTTCGCCGCGGCTGCAATGGTCGCTCGTGACGTCTCCGTCAGCTCAGGGAAGGGGAATGTCTCGAAGCAAGACGTCGGCGTGTACCTGAAGCCGCTCTCACGCTCCCGAACTTGAGTGCCCAGCGCCCGGGCCCACACTTCGTGCACACGAGAGTGCAACACGCCGAGCTGCCAGTCTTGATCGAAGGCGAACGCGACTAGTTGATGGTCTGGAAGAACCGGAAGGCGAAGCCAAGTGAAGATGCGGTGCTTCGAGACAGTGGGGGTGGCTAGGTAGCGACTCTGGCGGCGGAGCGCTGCCCGCATTGCATCACACGGTTCGGCGTGAATCCACCACAGTTCACGATATCTGCGCCTCTTTACCTTTAGACGGTCTGGGCGCACGAATCGGTTGACATGTTCGAAGGCCCCTCCATACTGAGCGGCCTCACCCGCCGCCATGGCGCTCGGGAAGTCGATGATCCAGACATGTCGCAGGCGCCGAAGGAGGTCGAGGCCATTAACCCATGGGGTCAGCACGCCCGACGTGGGCCGACCGTGCGGCGTCGGCTCCACAAGTAGCTCCTTCGCTCTCCCGAACGTCAGATCAAACGGACCAGACTTGACATCGCCGACGAAGCCTCGCTGCTGTGCTTCTGACAACCGCCGCGCCCGAGTAACGTCGGTGCGAGCAGTCAAGTCCGGGTTGATTCGCGTGACTCGTTCTCCGTCTAGAAGCCGGTCCTGTTCGGCACCACGATCGAAGCCGACCATAGACACGTGTACGCTGGCGCCCTCCAATACCCAGTTGCGGTCGCTTTCCGCGAAGAAGATGTCGCCAGACTTCTTGATTCGCTCCAGTACTCGGCGATTGAGCCCACCTCGGATGCCCTGAGTGGCCAAGAGTCCGGCACGCCGAGTGCGGCCGATCTCGATAGCAGCACGAGCCTTTTCGAACCAGTAGCAGCAGATGTCACTGAACGGTGGAATTCTGTCGCCGTATACGGCGAACAGGCGTTCAACATAGTGATCCCCCAGCTCTCCACGTAGCTTCTTCGTTCCGAGAAAGGGGGGATTCCCAACGATGAACTCGGCAGCTGGCCACTCTGCCTCTCTTGGCTCGCCAGTCGAAAGGTCAAGGATTGCGTCTCTGCACTCGACAGTTCCTGTTCCTTCGAGGATCGGGCTGCCCCAAGTGCCAAGGCCGTTGCGCTGGATCCATTGGAGGTGGCCGATCCAGATCACCATCTGCGCCAGCTCGGCGGCGTACTGGTTGATCTCGATGCCGCGAAGTTGCCACGGTCCGACCATCGGCAATAGTGCGGTGAAGCCGTGATCGAGCGCGAAGACGATAATCTCCTTCTCCAGGTCCTTGAGCTTCTGCAGCGTGACGTACAGGAAATTGCCTGAGCCACAGGCCGGATCGAGAACGCGAACCTCAGCGAGACGGTAGAGTGCCTGGCGAATGAAGGTCTGCGCCTCGTTGCGCGCCTTGGTGAGCTGGCCCCCGGTGGGCCGCGCCACGGGTTCCGCCGGCCGCTGCTTTCGGCCGGTCTCGAGCAAGGACTCGATAATGGCCCGCGTGGCGGCCCATTCGCGGCGCAGCGGCGCCATCACCACTGGCTCGATCAGGCACTCGATGTCTTCGCGGCTCGTGTAATGTGCGCCGAGCTGCGCGCGCTTCCCGGGGTCGAGGCCGCGCTCGAAGAGCGTGCCGAAGATCGTCGGATCGACCGAGGCCCAATCCAGCTTGGCGGCCTCGAGCACGGCCTCGATGTCGTCGCGGGTGAGCTCGAGGGCGGTGGCCTCGCTGAACAGGCCGCCGTTGAAGTGCTGAATCACGTCGGCGCCGTAGTCGCCGCCAGTCGCCATCACGCCGAACAGTTGTTCGAGCCTGGTCCGCAGGCGCGGCGGGTCGGTGCGCGCCGCTTCGACGACGCGCCGAACCAGGTTGGCCGGCAGCAGCCCGACGTCCTCGGCGAACAGGCAGAAGACGATGCGGTCGAGGAACCGCGCCACCTCGCGCGGCTCCAGCCCCCGCTCCCGCAGGCCGGCCGCGATCTGGGCGATCTGCATGGCCGCGCGTTCGGTGACGAGCTGGCTGGTGAGCCCCGGCTTCAACTTGTCGGGACTGAAGAAGACCGCGCGCAGCAGGTGGAGCGACCGTGCTTCGCCGAGCGCCGCCAGGTGAACCGTGTGCACCTCGGTGGCGGTGTTGGTGAAGTTCGTGCGGATGACGATCCGGTCGAGGTCGCAGACAACCAGGAGCGGCGGGTTCTCGAGCGACTCGGCGTAGAGCTTCAGCTGGGCATACGCGTCATCGAGGTTCTTGTGCCGTCCCTTGTACTCCCAGCCGAAGAAGCCCTTCTTCCAGACGTCGGCCCAGCCGTCACCGCCGCCGGTCTTCTCGGCGCCGCGTTCGAACGTGAACGAATCGCCGGTGGGGTCGAGCGCCGCCGGAGTGCCGTGGCCGAGCAGCGCGCACAGATCCAGGAAGTGCTGCTGCGCGGCGGCGCGCTCGGTCAGCTCGACCTTCTGCCATTTGGCGACGAACTCCGGGGCGGTCATCGGCGGGCCAAGCTTATCGCGACGGGCTCAGGGCTCCAGCACCAGGACACTGCCGAACCTGGTCACCCGCGCGATGAACGGACCCGGTCTCACGCCCAGGCGACGGGATACGCCCGAGCGCGCGAACGAACGCCGCGCCCTGTTCGGCGCCAGACAGGTTCGCGCTCGTGAGCACGAAGACGCGAAGCCCGGCCGCAGCGAGCGCGCGAAACTCGAGTCGACGGTGGCGGATTCGGCTGTCCTTGGTCAGGACGATCCAATCCGAGTGGGCAGCGAGGGCGGCGAGCCACTCCTGGTCGTCGGTGCCGGTCGTGAACAGTTCGTGATGGCACACGACGGTGGCGCCGGCAGCTCGCAGCGCCTCGGGAACTGCGAGGCGGCCGAGACACTCGTCGAGGAAGAGGGTCGGTTCAGGCGGCGGGCCTGAACTCGCACCTGATCGCTTCTTCGATCTCCGACGCCGGCCGGCCATACTCTTCCACGAGCACCGACAAGGGATCCCCGGCGGTGAAGCGTTCGGCGACCTCGGCCGTCGGAATCCGCGTACCCGCGAGCACGGGACGTCCGAAGGCCACCCTGGGATCGATCGCCACGAGACGTGGCGCGCGCTCGGTCAGTTCGCTGGGCCGGGTGAACGGGTAGAGCCGGACGGCGAGCCCACGCTCATCACGCTCGATGCGGGTGAGATGCGCCGCCAGCAGCTCACGGATCGCGAGCTGCCCTTCCTCGGTGATGTTTTCGAGTTCGCCGAGGTGCGACACGAACAGGGCGCGGCCGTCGGTCTCCATCTCGGCGTCGGCCAACGGATGCGCGTGGCCGTAGCGCCTGGCCAGGTAGCTGACCGCGCGGCGGATGTCAGCCATCTTCAGCCCGTGCTCCCGCCGAATGGCGGCCAGGACGTGCAGTTCCAGGAGGTTGACGAAGGACAACAGGCCGCGCTCGGGATCCGCGGCCGGTACGACCGGACGCGCCTGGGTCATTCCGCGCTTCGTCGGGTAGGCGCGGGGGAACACCCACGTCCGCAGGGTCTTCTCCGGCAGCCACAAATAATGCGCCGCCTCCGCGACTGTATAGGTCGCGACGTTCCGCGGATCCTTTCCGCGGTACGGGTCGAAGGCAGCGGCGCGGCGGCTCATCGCGGCAGTGGCTCCAGGGCGGTGGCTCGATCCTACCATCCTGCTATAGGCCTTGATGGGCCCCCACCCGTCTGCGGCAGCGGTCAGAGAATGCGCGCGATGGACGGCGCGGGCCCGCCGCGCGGGCGGTCGTCCTCGCCGCTCAGGTCGCAGTCGAACAGCACGTCGCTGCCCATGCGGAACACGCGGTGCCGCGGCCGCGCGCACTCCTTGAGGAGGTCGGGCGCCGGCAGACGGATCGCCGGCCGCCCGGCGCCGATCAGGAACGGCGCCACGGCCACGTGCAGCCGGTCGAGCAGGCCAGCGGCCAGGAACGCCGACACGGTGACGCCGCCGCCCTCGACGAACAGCCGCGCGCAGCCGCGGGCGCGCAGGTGCGCGACGAGCTCGCCGAGGTCGAGGCCGCCCGGGCCTTCGTGCACGCCGAGCATGTCGGCGGCGCCGACGTAGCCTTCGCCGCGGCCGATGCGGCCGCGGCCGCACACGTAGAGCGTCGGCGCGGCCTCGTCCTGGAACACGCGATACGTGGGCGCCAGGCGACGCATCGGATCGATCACGACGCGCAGCGGGCTGGGGCCGCTCACCTGCCGCGTCGTCAGCTGCGGATCGTCGGCGGCCACGGTGCCGGCGCCGACGATCACCGCATCGCACAGCGCCCGCATTCGGTGCATGTGACGCAGGTTCTCCTCGCCGGTGACGAACTGCGAATCGCCTGAGTGCGTCGCGATGAAGCCATCGAGGCTCTGGCCGAGGTGGCCGACGGTGAGCGGCCGCGCGGCGCTGCCGGCGCAGATCGGCAGATACAAGTCGATCAGCGCGGCGTCGGCATGAGTCGGCGGCAAGGCCAGCTGCCAGCCCGCGGCTGGCACCCAGCGCACCACGGCCTCGCGGTCGTCGGCCGCGACCACGCGCAGCACGCCGCCGTCCATCGCGAACGTCCGGGCCTGGCCGGCGGCCGCGGCCTCGCCGGCGTGGTCGGCCAGCGCGCGCAACAGCGTCCACGCGTCGCCGGCGTCGAGGGCTTCCGGCACGGCGGCGGACGCGGATCGCTCGGACGACATCCTCGTGGAAGTATAGTGGCGACGTGCTTCGCCGCCCGGCCGCCCGCCTGTCCCGCTGCTGATGCGTCCGACCGACCGCTTCGTCGGCCTGGCCCGCTCGGTGGCGATCTACCACCTGATTCCGCGCCGGCAGCGCCGTCTTCGCACCCTGTACTCGCAGTGGCTCGAGCCCGGGGATCTGGTGTTCGACGTCGGCGCGCACGTCGGCAACCGCACCCGGGCGTTCTCGGCGCTGGGCTGCCGCGTGGTGGCGGTGGAGCCGCAGCCGCACGTCGCCGCGCTGCTGCGCGTGCTGGCCGGGCGCCTGCCCGAGGTCGCCGTCGTCGAGGCCGCGGTGGCCGATCGGGCCGGCCGCGTCCGCCTGGCGGTGAGCGATCGCAACCCGACGGTGAGCACGATCACCGACGCCTGGCGCGAAGCCCGCGGCCACGAAGCCGGGTTCGCCGGCGTGGAGTGGAACCGCCTGATCGACGTCGAGGCGACGACGCTCGACGTGCTGATCGCCCAGCATGGCGAACCGGCGTTCGTGAAGCTCGACATGGAGGGCGGCGAGGTCGCCGCGCTGGCCGGCCTCAGCGTGCCCGTGAAGGGCGTGTCGTTCGAATACCTCGGCGGCGCGCTCGACGCGGTGGAGGCGTGCGCGGCCCGCCTGGCGACGCTGGCGCCGTACCGCTTCAACTGGTCGGCGGGCGAATCGAGTCGGCTCGGCGCCGAGACCTGGCTCGATCATCGCGGCCTGATGACGGCGCTGTCGGCGGCGCCGCCGGCCGAACACGGCGACGTCTACGCCCGCCGCCTCGACGCATGAGCACACACGGTCCGTCCACGCCCACCAACCGCCCCGGCCGCATCCTGGCGGCCAGCTTGATGGGCACCGCCATCGAGTTCTTCGACTTCTACATCTACGCCACCGCCGCCGTGCTGGTGTTTCCGCGGCAGTTCTTCACCGCCGCGGATCCGTCGACGGCGACGCTGGCGTCGATGGCCACCTTCGCCATCGCCTTCCTGGCCCGGCCGATCGGCTCGGCGCTGTTCGGCCACTTCGGCGACCGCGTCGGCCGCAAGACCACGCTGGTGGCGGCGCTGCTCACGATGGGCTTGTCGACGGTGGCCATCGGCCTGCTGCCGACCTACCAGACCATCGGCTTCGCCGCGCCGCTGCTGCTGGCGCTGTGCCGGTTCGGCCAGGGCCTGGGACTGGGCGGCGAGTGGGGCGGCGCCATCCTGCTGGCCACCGAGCACGCGCCCCCCGGCAAGCGGGCGTGGTACGGGATGTTCCCGCAGCTCGGCGCGCCGATCGGCTTCTTCTGCTCGGGCGGGATCTTCCTGCTGCTGTCGCAGTGGCTCACCGAAGACCAGTTCTTCGCCTGGGGCTGGCGGGTGCCGTTCCTGTCGAGCGCCGTGCTGGTCGCCATCGGCCTCTACGTGCGGCTGGCCATCGCCGAGACGCCGGTGTTCGCCCAGGCCGTCGCCCGCCACGAGCGGGTGAAGGTGCCGATGCTCACGGTGTTCTCGCAACACGCCGGCGCGCTCGTGCTCGGCACGGTGATCGGCGTGTCGGTGTACGTGATCTTCTACCTGACGACGGTGTTCGCGCTGTCGTGGGGCACCGCCGCCCTCGGCTACACGCGCAACGAGTTCCTGATCATCCAGTTGATCGGCGTGGTGTTCTTCGGCATCACCGTGCCGGTGTCGGCGCTGCTCGCCGAACGCGGACGACGCCGGATGCTGATGTGGGTCAACGTCGCCATCGCCGCGTTCGGTCTGGTGATGGCGCCGCTGTTCGCGGCCGGCACGATCGGCGCGCTGGTGACGATGATCGTCGGCTTCGCGCTGGTGGGCTTCGCCTACGGGCCGATCGGCACGGTGCTGGCCGAGCTGTTCCCCACCGCCGTGCGCTACACCGGCAGCTCGCTCACCTACAACTTCGCCGGCATCTTCGGCGCGTCGCTGGCGCCGTACATCGCGACGTGGCTGGCCACGAACTGGGGCCTCGAGTGGGTCGGCGTGTACCTGTCCGCCTCGGCGCTGCTCTCGCTCGGCGGCCTCTACGTCTCGCGCGAGACGCGCGATTTGACGCTGTAGGGGGCAATCCCGCAGTGCGGGACGGTCCCCAGGTCCCCCCTGCAGGCCTCCCAAGGTACGGCGCGCGCTACCCACCGCCTGGGTCGCACGTCACCCATGCTCGGCCACAACGCGCGAGTTGCCGCCTGATCTCGCCCGGCATCGTCCTTGCTCTCCTCCATCCCGCAAAGGGAAACACCTGGGCCCGGCTCCCCCGACGGGTTCGCCGTCGTTCGACCCAGTCT
>CAYUAX010000030.1:0-34324 GCA_964442845.1 uncultured Bifidobacteriaceae bacterium
CGTAGCCGAGGTGCAGCAGCGCCATGCCCGGCGCCTCGTAGATGCCGCGGCTCTTGGCTTCGATGATGCGGTTCTCGATCTGGTCGCACATGCCCAGGCCGTGGCGGCCGCCGATCACGTTGGCCTCGGTGAAGAGCGCGAGGGCGTCGGCGAAGGTCTGGCCGTTCAGCGCCACCGGCTGGCCCTCCTCGAAGCGGATGCTCACGGTTTCGGCCCTGACCGGCACGTCGTCGCGCCAGAACGCGGCGCCCATGATCGGCTGAACGATGGTGATGCCCTTGTTCAGAAACTCCAGGTCCTTGGCTTCGTGGGTGGCGCCGAGGATGTTCGAGTCGGTCGAGTAGGCCTTCTCGACGCTCATCTTGTACTCGAAGCCGTGGGCGATCATGTACTCCGACATCTCCTTGCGGCCGCCCAGCTCGTCGATGAACTGCTGGTCGAGCCACGGCTTGTAGACGCGGAGGTTCGGGTTGGCGAGCAGGCCATAGCGGTAGAACCGCTCGATGTCGTTGCCCTTGAAGGTGCTGCCATCGCCCCACACGTCGACGCCGTCTTCCTTCATGGCGACGACCAGCATGGTGCCGGTGACGGCGCGGCCGAGCGGCGTGGTGTTGAAGTAGGTGGCGCCGGCGGTGGAGATGTGGAAGGCGCCGCACTGGATGGCGGCGATGCCTTCCGCCACCAGCTGCGGCCGGCACTCGATCAGGCGCGCCTGCTCGGCGCCGTAGGCCATCGCCTTCTTCGGGATGTCGTCGTAGTCCTTCTCGTCGGGCTGGCCGAGGTTGGCCGTGTAGGCGTAGGGAATCGCGCCCTTGGCGCGCATCCAATGCAGCGCCGCGCTGGTGTCGAGGCCGCCGGAGAACGCGATGCCCACTTTCTCGCCGACGGGAAGTGCCTGCAGGATGTTGCCCAACGGAAGCTCCTTGTGAACGCTCTATGATACTTGCCGCAGGCGCCGTCCCCCCGCGCCAGGAGTGATGTGATGCCGCGATGGATGCTCGTGGCGCTGGTCATCGGGCTGAGCGTGCTCCGCCCAGGCGCGAGCGCGGGGCAGACGATGCTCGTGCAGGTGCCGGTGGCGTGCGGCGAGCCCACCTGTCCGGAGCGCCGGCTGGCCGTGTCGCTGGACCCGCTGGGCGTGACCGGCGAGCGCCTGGTGGCCCCTGGGTCTCAGCCGACCTACGTCTCGCCGGACGGGCGGTTCGGCGTCGCGCTTCGCTACGGCAACGGCGCCCCGTCGGTGTTCGTCGTCTCCGATCTCGTGACCGGCGGCAGCTTCGACGTCGCCGTGCCGGGAGTCGCTGCATTTATCGGCAACCCCGCTCGCACCGAGCTGTACACCGCCGACGCGTCAGGCGTGATGGCGGTGTCCGCCGGCGGCCTGCGCCGTCTCGCGAACTTCGCCTGTGGAACCGCCGGCGCCACGCCCGAGGCGATCAGCGCCGATGGCACCCGGGTGGCGTTCCGTTGCGGCGGGCCCGGACCCGTGAACGTGTTCGACACCACGTCCGGGGCGCTGGTCGGCACCGTGGCGGCGCTGTCGGCGCTGAGTGCCGACGGCTCGCATGGCTACCTCGTCAGTGGCTTTCCCGTGATGCTCCGCCGCATCGAGGTGGCCACCGGCACGGAGGTGGCGCAGGTCGCGCTCACCCCGGCCGCCGGGTCCGGCACCGTCGTCGTCGATCCGCGCACCGGCAACGTGCTGCTCCAGGAGGGTGAGTTCTTCGGCGCGCGGCTGTTCGACCCCGCCCTGCAGTTCCTCCGCGACGCCCTGTCGGCCGGGGCGGGACGGTGGACGTTCGATCCGTCGCGCCCGCGCGCCTACACGGCCTCCGGCCGGTGGATCGCGCCGGGCTTCGGCGGCGCGCCGACGTACTCGTTTACGGTGGGCACGATCGATACCGAGCATTGGGTGTCGGCCGGTTCCGCGACGGCCGCGAACTTCGTGTGCTGCATCGGCATCGGCTATGCGTTCCCGCCGGCGGCGCCGACGAGTCTGGCGGCGACCGTCACGGGCAATGCGGTCTCGCTGTCGTGGACGGCGTCCGTGCCCGCGGCCAGCGTCGTGCGCTACGTGCTGGAGGCCGGTTCCGCTCCGGGCGTGGCGAACATCGCCACCTTCGATCTCGGGCTGCAGACGTCGCTGGCGGTTGGGGGCGTGCCACCGGGTACGTACTACGTGCGCGTGCGTGCCGTGAACTACGCCGGCGCGAGCCTGCCGTCGAACGAAGTCGCCGTCACCGTGCCCTAGCGGCGCGCCGTCAGGCGCCGGGTGCGAGGACCGGGAACAGCCGCGCGAAGTTCAGCCCGAGGATCAAGCGCGACTGGTCGGGGGTGACGCCGGCGGCGTCGAGCGCTTCCACCTGGGCGGCGAGCACGCGCGCCTGCCAGCCGCGCGGGAAGTACGAGGAGTCGGTGCCGAACAGCAGCCGTTCGGCGCCGACCACGTCGATGGCGGTGGCGAAGACTTCGCTCAGCGTCAGCCCCGGCGTGTAGCGCATCCAGCCGTTCGAACTCGACGTGTCGAGGTGCACGGTCGGGCACGTCTGCGCGAGCATCAGCGCCTCGCGGAACATCCCGGCGCCGAAGTGCGGCAGGATCACCGGGACGCGCGGATGGGCGTGGACGACGGCCTGCAGATCCAGCGGGTTGCCGAAGCGCAGCTCGAACGGGCTGGGCAGGCCGAGCTTTTTGCGCGCGCCCACCGACAGCACGCCGCAGTGGACGAACACCGCCGTGCCCGGCGACGCCGCGGCCAGGTCGAAGATGCGCGACACATCGGGCGAGTAGAGCGGATAGCGGTGCATCGCCGGGAACAGGCAGATGCCGCGCAGGCCGTGGGCGGTGGCCCAGGCCACCCGGTCGAGGGCGTCGTCGCGCGTCGGGTCGAGCATGAAGAAGCCGACGAAGCGATCGGGGTAGGCGGCCACCGCGGCCGCCACCGAGGCCTCGTCGCCGGGCAGCGAGGCGATGAGCGCCGCCCGCGACACCCCGTGCCCGTCGAGCTCGCTCACCCAGCGGTCGGCGAGCGCCGCCACCGACGGCGCCGCCTCCCACTCGAGGGCCAGCGCCACCTCGCCGACGCGTCCCTCGGGCGGCAGCCCCTTCTGGGCGCCGAGCGCGTCGAGGAATCCCGGCGAGAAGAAGTGCACGTGCGCGTCGCAGATCATCGAGGGTGCCCCGTGAGTTGATAGTGCGAGATGCGACGATGCCACACCCAGGTGAGGGCGACGCCGCAGACGATGAGGCCGGTGGACAGGCCGATCCACAGGCCGGTGACCCCGCGGCCGAGCGTGAAGGCGAGCACGTAGCCCACCGGCAGGCCGAGCAGCCAGTGGCCGATGAGGTTGACGACGAACGCCGTGCGCGTCTCGCCCAGGCCGCGCAGCACGCCGGTGGCCACCGCCTGCAGGCCGTCGAACAGCTGGAACACCGCGGCGATGAGCAGCAGCGACGCGCCGAGCGCCAGGACGTCGGGGCCGGGAGCGAACAGGCCGATCAGCGTCCGCGGCATGGCGACGAAGAGCACCGCGGTGGCGGCCATGAACACGCCGCCGAGGCCGATGGCGGTCCAGCCGGCGTGGCCGGCGCCGACGGGATCGCGGGCGCCGACACGATTGCCGACCCGCACCGCGCCGGCCGACGCGACGCCCAGCGGCACCATGAAGGCGGTGGCGGCGATGTTGAGCGCGATCTGGTGCGACGCGCTCGACACCGGATCGAGGCGTCCAGCCAGGGCCGTGGCCATCGCGAACGCGGCCACTTCGATCGAGATCTGCAGCGCGGCGGGGAAGCCGAGGCGCCACAGGCGGGTGAGGCGATCCCACGAGATGCGCCGCGACACCTCGGCGAGTCCGCTGCCGCGCAGGCGGTCGTAGTAGCGCGCCGCCAGCCACAGCACGAGCAGCAGGTAGACCCGTGACAGCACCGTGGCCCAGGCGGCGCCGGGGACGCCGAGCGCCGGCAGCCCCACGCCGCCGTAGATCAGCACGCGGTTGGCGCCGAAGTTGACCAGGTTGGCGGTGACCAGCGCGAACGCCACCGGCACCACGGCATGGATGCCCTGCAGGTAGCGGCGCACCGCGGCGTAGAGCAGCAGCGGCAACGTGCTCCAGAGAATCACCGCGAAGTAGCCGCGCAGCAGCGGCATCACCTCGGGGTGGAAGCCCAGGTGCGGAATCGCGAGCCACAGGCCGCCGCAGATCGCGGTGACCGGCACGGCCGCCACGGCGCCGAGCGCCAGGCCGTGCACCAGCCAGCGGTGGGTGTCACGATGATCGCCGGCGCCGTAGGCCTGCGCCACCAGGGTGTCGAGGCCGAGCAGCAGCCCCATGCCGAAGATGGCGAAGGCGATGTGCAGCGCGTTGCCGATGCCGGCGGCGCCGATCGCCGCCGGCCCGAGCGGCGCCACCATGATGGTGTCGACGATGCCCATGCTCATCCAGCCGAGTTCGGCGAGCACGACGGGCACCGCCAGACGGAGCAGGGGCGCGAGTTCAGACCGCGACGGGGCCGGCATCAGGAGGAGGGCGACGGGGGCGGATCGTACCATGCGGGTCCCGTCGTCCCCTGGCACAACTCCCGTGCCATCGGGGCCAGGCGCCATTGGCACGGTCCGCGTGCTGTCGGTGGACGTACGCCGCGTCCGCTGACAACCCTGGCCGACGCGATTTCAGTTTTCGCAACCTCGGCCGTTGTTGATAGGCTTGCCGCCGGTCCGGAGGGCAGCATGCAGAGACTGTCGCGGCGCGAGGTGATGCAGACGGCCGTTGCCGTGTCGGTCGGGACGACGGCACGGCTCGGGGCGCAGGCGATGCCCGCCCCGTCCGGACCGTTGCCGAGTGGTGTGCTCCCGGCGGGGATTCGCGCCCGCGTGCTCGGCGGCGTCAACGGCATCGCCATGCACGTGCTCGAGGCCGGCTTCGAGACGGCGGGACGGCCCGGCTTGCTGCTCGTGCACGGCTTCCCCGAACTGGCCTACAGCTGGCGCAAGGTGATGCTGCCGCTCGCGGCGGCCGGGTATCACGTGTTCGCGCCCGACCAGCGCGGCTACGGGCGCAGCGGCGGCACCGACGTCCGCTTCGACGACGATCTGGCGCCGTTCTCGACGCTGAACCGCGTGCGCGACATGCTGGCCCTCGTGTCCGCGCTCGGCCATCGATCCGTCGCCGCGGTCGTCGGCCACGACTTCGGATCGCCGGTGGCGGCGTGGTGTGCGCTGACGCGCCCCGACGTGTTCCAGCGCGTCGTGATGATGAGCGCGCCCTTCGCGGGCACGGCCCGGCTGCCGTTCGATACCGCCAATGCGCCGGCCGCGCCGGCCGCCCCGGCCTACGACATGGACGCCGAGCTGGCCAAGCTCACGCCGCCGCGCAAGCACTACCAGACCTACTACACGACGCGTCCGGCCGACGGCGACATGTCGCGGGCCCCGCAGGGGCTGCTGGCGTTCCTGCGCGCCTACTACCACGCCAAGAGCGCCGACTGGCCGCACAACCAGCCGCATCCGCTGGCCGCCAACACCGCGGCGGAGTTCGCCAAATTGCCGCGCTACTACGTGATGGACCTCGACAAGACGATGGCCGCGCAGGTGGCTGCAGACATGCCGAGCCCGGCCGAGATCGCCCGCTGCGCGTGGCTGCCCGACCGCGAGCTGCAGGTCTACGCCGACGAGTACGGCCGCACCGGGTTCCAGGGCGGGCTGCAGTCCTACCGCGTCGGCCGCATGCCACGCCTGGGCGCCGAGCTCACGCTGTTCGCCGGCCGCACCATCGACGTGCCGGCGGCGTTCGTCTCGGGCAAGAGCGACTGGGGCGTGTTCCAGCGCGCCGGCAGCTACGAGGCGATGCAGACGACGGCGTGCACGCGGTTCTGGGGCGCGCATCTCGTCGATGGCGCCGGGCATTGGGTGCAGCAGGAGCAGCCCGAGAGGACGGTCGCCCACATCCTGCAGTTCCTGAAGGACACGCGCGCCTGATCACCGGCGCGACGTGCGCTCGACATCCGGGCCACCCCCGGCTCGTATGAACCCGTCAATGGAGACGACACCGATGGCGAAATACCTGGTGAAGGCGAAGTACAACGTCGACGGCGTGAAGGGTCTGATGAAGGACGGCGGCTCGGGCCGCGTCGCGGCGGTCACCAAGCTCACCAAGAGCCTCGGCGGCAAGGTGGAAGCGTTCTATTTCGCCTACGGCGAATGCGACGCCTACCTGATCGTCGACGTCAAGGACGAAGCGACGGTGCTGTCGCTCAGCCTGGCGGTGAACGCGTCAGGCGCCGTGACTCTGGAGCTCGTGCCGCTCATCACGCCGGCGACGATGGACGACGCGACGAAGAAGACCGTCACCTATCGCGCCCCCGGCGCCTGAAATGTCATCGGCTCTGAGTCAGTGACTCAGAGCCGATGACAAGTGCTGCAATTACTGCGCGGTCGGGCGGGCCGGCGGAGTCGCCGGCGCGCCCGGCTTCGGCGGCATGGCGTCCTTGCTGAAGCGCGGCAGCTTGTCGTCGCGCATCGCCAGGTGGTACACCGCCGTGGCGATCGCCATGGCCGACTGCTGCGCGTCGCTCTCGATGACGCGCTCGTAGGTGTCGAGATTGGTGTGCCAGGTGTGCGTGCCGTACTCGATCGGGTCCTGGCCGACGCTGATGCCGGGCAACCCGATCTCGTTGAACGACGTGTGATCCGAGCCACCGCGGAAGCGTGACCGCGTGCTGTTGGCGCCCATCACCCCGTTGCCGGCGAACGGCGCCAGCACCGGCCGCAGCACGTCGGCCGCCGACGGCGGCCCGAACACCGTCATGCCGCGCGCCTTGCCGGTGCCCGAGTCGATGTTGAAGTAGCCGGCGAAGTGTTCGTATTCGGGCTTGGGGGCCTCGAAGGTGCCGAAATGCTGCGCCACGTAGGCGACCGACCCGCGCAGGCCCTGCTCCTCGCCGCTCCACAGCGCCAGGCGGATGGTCCGCCGCGGTTTCACCCCGATCGCCTGCAGGATGCGGATCGCCTCGAACATCACCGCCGAGCCGATGGCGTTGTCGGTGGCGCCGGTGGCGGCGTGCCACGAGTCGAGGTGGCCGCCGAGCATCACCACTTCCTGCGCCTTGTCGCCGCCGGGAATCTCGGCGATCACGTTGTGCTGCGTCCGGCCCTCGGGGAAGGTGCGATTCACGATCGTCGCTTCGATCTCGACGACGCGCCCGCTGGCCATCAGCCGCGCGATGCGGCCGTAGTCCTCGTTGCGCATGACGATCGTCGGCACCGCCTTGGCGACGTCGAAGGTGCGGTTGTTGAAGGCGCGGATCTGGCCGTGCTCACGGCCGGCGTCGTTGATGCGCAGCGCCGCGCCGGCCTCGACCAGGAACACGTTCAGCGCCTCGGCGGCCTGATCCGCAGTGAGCACACCGGCGGCCGGCGTCGCCGGCGCGGGTGGGTTGAACCCGCCGCCGCCCCCGCCGCTGAACTGCGCCCGCGCCTCGTTGTCGTCACGGCGCTTGGCCGGCGGGTCGATCGTCACGTCGAGCTTCGCCGGCTGGCCGATCATCACTGCCCGGCCTTTCAGGCTGCCGCGCAAGCGCTTGAAGAACGTGTCGAGGTCCTTCTGCGTCGGATTGGCGGGCGGATCGATGATCACGGTGGACGCGGTGATCGTGCCAGTGGTGCCCGGCGTCCACGCCAGCGCTTCGACCACGAGCGAGTCCTTCACCGGCGCCACCAGGTGCACCGACGTCTTGTCGTTCAGCCAGCCGGGGTGGCCAAAGTCCCACTCTTCGAGATGGGCGTTCTTGAGCCCCCACGTCGTCGCCTGCTGCATCACCCATTCCTGCGCGCCGCGCAGGTTGGGCGAGCCGGTGAGGCGCGGCCCGTAGACGTCCGTCAGGACGTGCAGCGTGCGCAGGATCTGCGAGTTGTCGAGCGCCTCGCGGCGGATCTTCCAGATCACGTCGTGATCGACGCGTTCGGCCGGGGCGGCGGCGGGGCGCTGCGCCTCCTGCTGTGCGGCGGGCGCGGAGCGTGAGCCGGGGAGAACGATGATGGTTGCGATCAGGCCGATGAGGAGTCCTCGCGTGCGCATGGGCGGGACTATACATCGGTGTGGCCGGAGCGGTCGCCGGCGCGCAGGTGCGCCGACGCCCGCCCGCGGCGCTCGCACTACTCCACGCGGAAGCCGGCAGTCGATGCGGTGAGGGTGCGCCGTCCAGCCACGAGCTGGAACGGGGGAAACGACAGCGGAGTCACGTCGGTGAGCTCGAGGAGAAGCTCGGTGGTGGCCTGCGTGCCGTCGAGCACCGCGATCTCCCCCGCGGTCGGCCCCGCCGTCCCGGCCGCCACGTCGGCGAGCCACCTGTCGACGTCGTCAGCGTTTCGGTTCCGGACATCGAAGTCGACCGAGAACGGTGCGAACGCGATCGGTCCGGGGACGAACTGCTGACGAAGCTCGCCCGTGGCCGGCGCCGGCAGCTTCGCGGCGAACCAGCGCAGGCCGCGCACCGCGGCCACATCCCGTGGATCGACGCTGTCGAGCGAGAGCCGGAAGTTCCTGCGCAGCAGCAGCTTGGTGCCCAGAGGCAGCGACAGGCGGCCGCCGCCCACCGACGTCCGGATCCCGCGGGGTACGGCGACGAACGACACCACGACGCGATCGGTCGCCGCGGCGTCGAAGTCCGAGACGGCGAACTCGCGCAGGAAAGCGCCTTCAACTTCAGTCTCGTTCAGGATCTGGTTGTCGAGGTCGATCTGATACACGGTCACGTTGCGCCGGCCGGTCTCGCGTTCCACGTCGTTCGTCCAGAGGAAGAGGTCCGCGGGATTGACGTCGGTGGCGAAGTAGCAGTCCTCGTACTCCACGCCGACGATCTTGTCCACGCAGCCGCCGAACGCCGACAACAGGAAGGGCTGCCCGCCGTTGATGGCGGCGGCGAACCGGCCGGCGTACGGCGTCGGAGGCGGCGTGATCACGGCCGCCGGCGCCCCCGGCGGCCCCGCCGGTCCCGTTAGCCCTTGCGGCCCCGCGGGTCCGGACGGCCCCGCCGGTCCGTCTGGCCCCTGCGGTCCTGCTGGGCCCGCCGGCCCCTGCGGCCCCTGCGGTCCGGCCGCTCCCGCAGGGCCGGCCGGTCCCGCCGGTCCAGCCGGCCCTGCGGGCCCCGCCGGCCCGGCCGGGCCCTCGACGTTCCACTGGATCCGCCGCTCGGTTGCGAGGCAGTTGTCCGTGGCTGACACGATCCGCACCACGCCGGCCAGCCGGCCCACGCACGCGTGGATCACGCCCGTCGTCTGCGCCCCGGCCGGCGTCGGCGCGACCGCGATCAGACCAACCGCGGCGACTGCACTGGCGACCACCATGGCGGCGGTCCCTCGGCTCCCGTTCGTCACATCTTTCTGCATGGGTCGGCACCCTCCCGTGGGTTCACCTGATGAGAGGCAACAACCCGGACGTTTGCTCACGGCGCGGCGCACGGCGGCACGCCGACCTCGCGGCCGCCGCCGCGCGCCGCGCCGTCGAGATCCTGGAACGCCTTCGCCGGCAGGCCGCGCCCGCCGATCAGCCCCGTGCCGGGTTCGACGAGAGCTTCCAGTGAGTGCGCGCACTGCTGAACCCGGATGCTGTCGCAGCGCGGTGCGGCGGCCGAGGCGCTGGAGGCGACCGAGCGCGCTCGCGCCGGTGCCCAGATCGACGTGCTGCCGCCCCGTGCCGGACGGCACGCCGTGGACACCCCGGCGGGACGCATTCCGGTGGAGGCACACCCATCCGTGTGGGCCCGACTGGTACTGTTGGGCCGGCCGTGACCGCAACGCCTGGCGGGTGAGCAAATCGCGGCGGTGGAGGCTCTACGATGGACGACACCGTCGCCATGGCTTCCACCCGTCCGACGTGGGCTGCCGTCCAACCGTCCGCGCCAGCGGCGGGCGAGGGTGCCGTCCATCCCGGCGAGGACGCGTGGGTGCGATTCGCCGCACAGGAACTGGAGCCCGACCAGCGCGCCGCCATGGCCGACCACATCGTGGAGTGCGCCGACTGCGCGCGCGTGTATCGCGCGGTGGCCGAGGTGACGCGCGGGGCGTCGGCGTTCGCCGACGAGGCGCCGCGCTCGCGCTGGCGCGAGCAGGTCGCGCTGGCCGCGTCGATCGTGCTGGCGGTGGCCGGCTGGTCGTGGCTGATTCCTGCGGCGCCGACCACCCCGGCGGCGGGGCCATCGGTGCCGGTTGCAGCATCGCCCGCGCCGGTCGTCGCCGACGCGCCGGCCGCGCCGGCGGCCTGGGCGGCCCTCGGTGAGGCGCCCGCGCTGCGCCTGCCGCCGTCGCTCACGCTGGCGGTGCGCGGCCCGCGCGACGACGCGGAGCGGTTCCTGCGTGCGTTCGGGCCGGCGATCGCGCCGTACCGTGACGGCCGCTTCGCGGAGGCGGTGGCCGCGCTGGCGCCGCTGGCCGACGCATTTCGCGACGTGCCCGAAGCCTGGTTCTACCTGGGGATGGCCCGGCTTCACGCCGGTACGCCCGCCGATGCCGTGGAGCCGCTGCGCCGTGCCGCGGCGTCGGCAGTGGTCGGCGACGAGGCGCGCTGGTGGGAAGCCGTCGCGCTCGAACGTGCCGGCCGCACCGCCGACGCTCAGCGGGCGCTCGCCACGCTCTGCGCCACGGCCGGTCCGGACCGCGCCCGAGCCTGCGCCGCCGCTGGCATCCCGCATCCCTGATCGCCGGCAAGCGCACCGTCGAGCCGAGCACGCACGCCTTCGCGCACGTCGGCCATGCCGCGCGCGATCAGGTTGCGGGCGCGCTGGTACGACCAGCCGTAGAGATCCATCAGCTCGTGCACGCTGAACCCTGCCAGGTGGCCCTGCACGGCGCGACGTCGGTCGAGCGTCAGCGCCGTCACGGCGGCCCGCACCGCGTCGCGATGCTCACGGCGCAGCGCCGGATCGTCGGGTTCGTCCATCGCCGTGTGGTCGATGTCGTCGCCGAGCGGCTCGCCGCTCTGCGCGCGCGCTCTGGCCACCGCACGCACCGTCTCGCGCACCGCGATGCGGTGGATGTACGCCGAGGGGTAGGCGATGGTCCGCCCTCGGCGCAGCTGGGTCCAGAGCGCGACCACGACGCTCTGGCGGATGTCTTCCATGTGGTGCTGACAGGCCGGACCGGCCACGCGCCGCACCGCCCACGCGATGAGCGACCCGTACTGCTGGAGCAGCGCCTCGAGACGCGCCTCGGCCGGTGGGGGCGGGGACGTGCCGACGTCGGCCGGGCCGTGAGCCATGCCGGGCATCCTAGGGAGGGACGCTCTCCGGCGGTATCCCCTGAACAGGGGAGGGGGTCAGGCTGGCCGCTGCACGCTGGCGCGTGCGGCGTTCGGGGCGGCACCCGCCGGCCCCACGGGAAGCGCCAGGGTGACGATCGACCCCGACGGCCCGCCCGTGACCTTCACGTCGCCGCCGACGGCCGTCGCGCGCTGGCGCATGTTGCCCAGGCCGCGCCCGCCGCGGCGTGGCGCCTCGCTGGGGAAGCCGCGGCCGTTGTCGCGCACGCTCAGCAGGATTCGGGCGCCGTCGACCGACAGCCCGGCCGACACGACGACCTCGGTCGCGCCGGCGTGCTTGAGCACGTTGGCCACGGCCTCCTGCACGATACGCAAGACCTGCAGGATGTCGCGCGGCACGAGGCCCGTCGGCGGCAGGTCGGCCACCTCCCAGCGCAGCGTCAGGCCCTGGCGGGCCAGCCGCTCGGTGAGGCGGTAGCGCAGGTTGCCCAGCACGGTCACGAGGTCGCCGTCGGCGGGCTCGAGTGAGTCGATCATCAGGCGCAGGTCGTCGATGCACTCATCGAGCAGCGCGGTCAGCTCGCGGGCGTCCAGGGTCCCTTGGCTGGCCAGCTGCCGCGCGGCGATGAGCTGCGAGCCGACGCCGTCGTGCATGTCGCGCATGATGCGCTCGCGTTCGCCGGCGAGGGTCTCCGCGGCGGAGGCGGCGCGCAGCTCGGCGTACGACCGCTCCAGCGCCGACGCCTTCTCGCGCACGCGCGCCTCGAGTTCGACGTTGAGCGTCTCGGCGGCGCGCCGGCCGGCCGCCACCTGGCCGAGCAGGTTCCAGAACACCGCGACGAACAGCACCGGCACGCCGTAGTGCAGGTTGAACGGCTCGGCATACGCGAAGGCGCCCTGGCGGTTGAACCAGTCGTGCGCCCCCAGGCCGAGGACGAACAGCGCCGCGCCGACCAGCAGCATGCTTTCCGCCGACCGCGAGCGGCGGGCGACGTCGAACAGGATCTTGAACTCGTAGGCGCCGAGGAAGAGCAGCGTGAGCAGCAGCGCGTTGGCGATGCCGAAGATCTGTCCCAGCCCGGCGGCCCACAGCAGCAGCGGCGCGATCACCGCGTAGGTGAGGGCGGCCGCCTCGAGCCACGGTCGGCGCAGGGCGGCGAAGCGCAGCGCGAACATCATCATCGCCACCACGACCCAGATCAGCGAGGCGACGATCAGCACCTCCCAGACCAGTGTCGGCACCGGGATGTCCACGGCCAGGACGAGCGCGCTGTGCAGCGTCCAGCACATGGCGGCCAGGCCGAACCAGCCGTAGGCGCTGGTCCAGCGCAGCACGAACCACGCCACCAGCACCAGCACGCCGAGGGCGAACGTGATGCCGGTGGTGGCCTGCATCGCGGTCACCTGGCGGAACACGTGTCGCTGCCAGCGCGCATGCAGGGCCATGGGGTCGCCCACGTACACTTCCGACAGCCCGCCCTGGTTGTCGGGATAGGCGCGCAGGCGCAGGTGGAAGACGTTCGGCCCGGCCTGGAGCACCGCCGGCGGCACCCAATAGAGCTGCGGGCGGTACCACAGCCGGGTCATCGGCTCGTCGAACCGGCCGCCGTCTGTGAGGCGCGTGCCGTTCACGTACGGCCGCGCGACCATGCTGAGGCGCGGGACGTAGATGGCGGTGAGTGGCGGCGGCGACGTGCCGACGGCGAACTCGACGCGGTACCACGCATCGCCGCCGAGGCTGGGCCGCGAGCGGCTCCAGTCGTCGGGCAGCGCCACGGGCTGCCAGGCGGCGTCATCGGGCGGCGGCGCGTCGCCGCCGGTGAGCAGGATGGCGGCCCGGGTGATCGGCGCCGGTGGCTCGGTGGTGTCGCCGCGTCCGCAGCCGGCCGCCGTCAGCGCGGCGCCGAGCAGCAGCGCCGCCACACGGGCGCGGCGCTCAGATGAGCCGCAGCCGGCTCGCCTCATACACCGCTTCGCCTCGCGACGACACTTCGAGCTTGCCGTAGATGTTCTTGATGTGCGACGACACCGTGTGCGGCGAGATGGCGAGCAGCGCGGCGATCTCGGGCACGCGGTAGCCCTTCGAGACCAGGGTCAGCACCTCGCGTTCGCGCTCCGACAGCGTGACGGTCGTTTCCACCGGCCGCCGGGTCACGGCGGTGAAGCGCTGCAGCACCCGGCGGGCGATGGTCGGGTGAATCGGGCTGCCGCCGGCGCGCAGCAGCTCGATCGTGGCGATGAAGTCGTCGGGCAGGCTGTCCTTCAGCAGGTAGCCGGTGGCGCCGGCCTCGAGGCTGCGCATCACGTGGGCCTCGTCGCCGAACACCGTCACTACCATGGCGTCGAGCGACGGGTGGAGGCGGCGCGCCTCGCGGACCACGTCGGCGCCGTCGCCGTCGGGCAAGCCCAGGTCGCACAGCAGCACGTCCACCGGCCCGCGCCTGAGCGCCGTCTGCGCCTCGGCGCAGCTGCCGACCGCGCCGACGAGCGCGAAGCGCGGACAGGCGGCGACGATGCCGGCGAAGCGCTCCCGGAACGTCGGGTCGTCCTCGACGATGAGGATGCGGGTCATCAGCGAGCCTGCCGGCGAAGCCTACGCGATCCGCGCCGGCCGGGCCAGCCGGCACGGAGCTGGGGCCTCACCACACGACCGGCACGTTGGTGAGCGTGACGAACGCCAGGTACGACGCGCTGCCGGTCGCCGACAGCTCGACGGCACCGCCCGGGGCGATCACCTCGATGGCGAACTGGTCTCGCCCGCTGCGACTGGTGGCGTCGGTCACCGCGATCCGGCAGGCGTAGCCGCTGGTCGGCGCCGCCCCCGCCGCCGCCGGCGCCTTGACGCCGTAGCGGGTGACCAGCGTCGTCCGGCTGCCGCTGCGCTCCACGCCGGCGACGGCGCCGCAGGCGTACTGCGCCGCGGCCACGGCCACCACCGCGCCACCGCCGAGCAGATCGCCGGCCGCGGTGCGTGCGGCGGCGAAGGCCAGCACGCCCGGCCCGGCCGCGCTGGAGAACAGCGCGCCCCCGGTGGTGCCGACCGCGAACACCGGACGCGTCCGGGACACGCGGACCGTCACCAGGCGGTCGGCGGCCGGCGTCACGTAGCAGCGGCCGTTGGCCTGGGCGTCGCAGCCCGTCCAGCCGGCGACGAACGGTCCGGTCAGCAGGTTGCCGCCGGGGTCGACGTCGAGGACGACGGTGCTGGCGGCGCGCGGCTGGTAGAGGCAGTCGGCGGCGTTGACGCACGGCGGCGCCGACGGCAGCACGAGATCGGTGATGCCCGGGGGCAGCGTCAGATAGCGCGCCACCGCGCGCACGGTGACAGTCGCCGGCAGGCTGCCGAGTCCCTCGACGCGCAGGTGCAGCGTCACGGTGTCGGCGCGCGGTCGGACGGTGACCCGCCGCTCGTCGGGCGCCGAGCGGTTGCCGCTGTCGTCCACGACGACGAGCTGCACGGTGTGGTCGCCCGCACCCAGCGGGTAGGTTGCGGCCGGGAACGTGAACGACGGCGTGGGGGTCGCCACCACCGCGAAGTTCTCGAGCGTCCACTCGTAGCGGACGATGGTCCCGCCGCCGTCGATGGAGTCGGCGCCGGACACGGCCAGGTCGGTCCCCTCGTCGATGGCCGACGGCGCGGTCAGCACCGCCGTCGGATTGGTGGTGTCGCCCAGCACGTCGACCGACCGCGTGTCGGGTTGGGAGCGGTTGCCGCTGTCGTCCACGACCACCAGCTGCACGACGTGGAGGCCGACCTCGAGCGGGTAGGCCACAGCCGTGAAGGTGAACAGCGGGGTCGTCGTGGCCACGACGGGCAGAGCGTCGAGAGTCCACTCGTAGCGCACGATGCGGCCCTGCGGATCGAACGACTGCGACCCGTCCATCGGCAGGTCGTCGCCGCGGGCGATCGTGTCAGGGCCGATGAGCACGGCAGTCGGGGCCACGGTGTCGCCGACCTGCACATGGAACGAGGCGGGCGACGAGCGCTGCCCGGCGTCGTCGACGACGAGGAGCTGCACCTGGTGCGCGCCCGCCGCCAGCGGATAGGCGGCGGCCGTGAAGGTGAACGACGGCGCCGCGGTGCTCACGACCGCGAACGCGTCCAGCGTCCACTCGTAGCGCACGATCTGCCCCACGGTGTCGAACGACCCGGCCCCGGACATCGGCAGGTCGGCGCCGACCGGGATCGCCGGTGGCCCGGTCAGCACCGCGGTCGGCACGGTGTCGGCGATGACCTGGACCTGCCGAGAGTCGGGCAGCGAGGCGTTGCCGGCGAGGTCGACAACGACGAGCGTGACCGTGTGGAGTCCCGGCGCGAGCGGATAGGCCGCATAGGTGAAGGTGAACGCGGGATCCGCGGTCTGGACGACGGCGAGCTGGTCGAGCTGCCACCGGTAGGCGGCGATCGCCCCGCCCGGGTCGAACGAACCGGTGCCGGTGACGGCCAGCGGCTGCCGCTCGACGATCGGAGTCGGCGCCGTGAGCACGGCCGTCGGGTTGATGACGTCGCCGATGACGCCGACCGCCTGGACGGCGGGCGCCGAGCGGTTGCCACTGTCGTCCACGACGACCAGCGAGACGGTGTGCGGTCCGGGGGCCAGCGGGTAAGTGCCGGCGGCGAAAGTGAAGGACGGCACCGTGGTGGCGACCACGGGGTAGGCGTCGAGCGTCCATTCGTAGCGCACGATCGTGCCGCCGACGTCGAACGAGCTGTCGCCGGCGACCAGCAGGTCGGTGCCGAAGGGAGCCGACGACGGCACGGTCAGGACGGCGGTGGGATTCGTCGTGTCCGGCGTCACGCTGAGCGGGACCGCGACGACCTGCGGCTCGCCGGCGGCGAGCGTGCCGCGGACCTCGATGCCGCCGGCGCCCTCGCTCGACAGCGTCGTGACCTGCGCCATGTAGTCGCCGCCCAGCCCGGTGAGCTGCAACGTCAGCGGCGGCTCCAGGTTGCCGAGGATCCAGCCCATGCCGTCGGCATCGCCGCTCCAGAAGCTGCCGGGGATCTCGGTGAGCGGACCGGTGGCGGCGGTGTAGCCGAGGCGGCGGCCGAGCCCGTCCACGAGGAATCCCTCCACGGGATCCAGAACCAGACTGGCGCACCCGGTGGCGGCGCAGACGATCTCAGGGGATCTGGCGGCCAACGTGGTCGAGATCGGTGTGCCTGGCGCGATGCCGAGCACGCCGAGAATCTCTTCTTGCACCTGCGGGTTGTGCATCAGCTGGCCGTGGCCGACGGGCGCCGTCGTGTTCCCGTCCTTCGTGAACGGCTTCAGCGTGAATCTCGGGTCTGTGAGGAACTGACCGGCCGCCGACTCGATCGGCACCGTGCCGTCGCCGGCGTCCGATTCCCGGATGTCGACGTAGTAGTCGCCGGTGATCACCGCGTGCGCGACGATGTCGCTGAACGACACGGCCGATCCCGGGAGGGCGCCCGACGCGGTACGTCGTTCGGCGTGCACGGGCGTGGTGCCGCCGTTGGTGCCGTAGATCACGGTGACCGTGGCCAGATCGGCGAAGGCATTGGGGTCGTCGCCGACGTTGACGAGGCGGTCGAGCCCGGCGTTGAGGTCAAGGACGAAGCTGTTCCGTTGCTGCGTGTCCAGGTTGATGGTCGAGGGGCCCTCGCCCAGGTCGAGGAAGTCGTAGGTGGCGAGCAGCGCCCGGGCCGACGGAATGTACTTGTCGATGAAGCAGATCTTCGGCCCGCTCGGACACTCACTCGGTGATTCCAGCAAGGCCCTGGTGATCGTGTGGTCGGGCCCGGGAATCTGCTGACCTTTCTCCATCACCTGCACGTAGGCCCGGTAGACGATCTTTGAAAGCACCAGTTGGAAGGCGACGTCGATGCCCCAGTTGTCCTGGAGGACGTTCCAGGCTTTGGACGCGCCGCGATTCGGCACCCCGACCATCACGAGGTGGTCCACCGTCGGCAGCGTCTGCCCGGGCGCGTACTCGCGGCCGTAGGCGCCGCTCTGGACGTAGGCCCGCGCGACCAGACCGCCCGTGCTGTGGGCGATCACGTTCACGGCGTCGAGCGGCGGTGCGTCCGGATACCTGGCCGCCCACGCCTCGGCCGCCCGCCGGACGAAGACGCCGAGATAGTCGACGCCGTATTCGTACAGGCCGTCGGTGATGTCCGCGGCCGTGAGGCCGCCGATCCGCCCATCGATGACGCCGTCGTTCGGACCGACGGGCAGACGCCAGTCGTAGGTGACGACGAAGAGATCGACGCCTTCCTCGTATCCGGCATCCTTCAGCGTCGTGATGAGATCGGCGTAAATCTTCGTGAGCGGATCGATGCGCAGCGCCTCGGGCGGGCGCCCGCGCTGGAGCAGCCACGGCAAATCGACGCCGATAGTGTTGGTGTAGGTGCCGCCGATGCCCGGGACGATCAGCACCGGCCGGCGTGGGGCAGGCGCGAACTCGAACGACGCCGTGGACGACGGGGTGGCCGTCGGGTCGTTGCTGTTCGCGCTCCCCGCGACGGTGAACGTGCCCGGACCGAAGAGCACCGTCGCTTCGTACCTGACGGGCTCGACACAGCTCTGCTCGCCAGGGACACAGCCGGGAATCACGACCGGACCCGAAGCCGGCACGGTCACCCCGGGAAGGTCGGTGGACAGGCTGGCGCCGTAGTCGCGCTGCATCCGCACCGTGACGAACGTCGGGGCACTCACAACGAACGTCGCCGAGAAGGCGGCCTGTGCCGAACCGGAGAAGTTGGTCACCAGATCCGTGGCGAACGCGGAAGCGCGAGCACCGAAGCTGACCTGACGAACCGGCACCGCTGTCGCGCTGCCTGTCCCGGCCATCAGGTAGTCCACCGTTGCCGCCGCCTGGACGTCGTAGGCGAGCAACGACGCAGGTGGTGCCAGGCAGTGCTTGTTGCTGTACGCGCCGCCGACGCCGCTCCCGGCGGCCGAGAGGTCAGCGAGCGAGGGCATGGGCTGACTCCCTTGACTGCACTGGTAGCTCAGCAGCTCGTAGGGCGGCGGCGGCGTGGGGTCTGCGGCAGCCGTGGTGACGGCCGACCCGGACAAGGCCGACAGCGCGACCTGCCCCGAAGCCGGCGCGCCACCGAGGAGCATCGCGATCGCACCGGCCAGCGGCCCGAGACGGCTAGTGGGCTTGAGAGTCATGTGAGGAAAGGAGTTGGCAAGCGTGAAAATTGCTCACCCAGGCGTCGTACCCACAGGGCGAGTGCCGTCCGCCCCGCCTCGACCGGTCGGCGCAATTGCCCGGGAGTGCCGCGAACGGCCAGCCGTCGCCGCCGGGACCGTCGTCTCGCGGTTGCCTGCGCCCGGTCGAGTAGGCCACGCTACGAGGTGACGCCCCTCCGTCGTGCGCGCGCCTCGACAGTCCGCCGACCACCACCCGTCAACCCCGGACGACGCCGGGCCGGATCGCGCTCGTCATCTCGAGGCCCTGGTGGTCCAGTACGGGCGACTCGTGGCGCACGCCGTCCGCAGGGTGACCGGGCGATCAGGGGCCAACGATCAGGCCGACATCGAGCAGGAAGTGATGCTGGCGCTGTGGCGCCGCCTTGCGGCTGAGCAACCGATCGCGCATCCTTCCTCTTATCTCTACAGGGCCGCGATTCGCGAGGCCGTACGGGCGGTGACGCGGTGGCACCGCCGGGCCGAGCAACCGCTGGACGACCTGCCAGCCGAGGTGGTCCGCGTCGACGCCGAGGGCGAACGCGCGGTCGAGCAGCGGCAGCAGGCTGAGCGGCTGCACGCGGTCATCGACCGACTGCCGCCGGATCGGGCGCGGGCCGTGCGCGGCCACCTCGCCGGGCTGGACGTCGCGGAGATGATGGACTTGTATGAGTGGTCGTACCAGCGGGCGCGCAACCTCGTCGCCCGGGGGATTGCCGACGTGAAGGCGGCGATGAAGGAGTCGGATCGGCCATGACCGTGGACCGAACGCACACCGACGAGGACTGCGAACTCCGGGCGTGGTGGTCGTATGACCAGGCGACGACCCCGGCCGGGTCGCACCCGAGCGAGGACGACTGGGCGCGACTGGCCGACGGCACGCTGCCGCCAGCCGACCGCGAGGCGCTCGCCGATCACATCGTGATGTGCCCCCTCTGTCGCGACGTCTATCGCGCCGTGCGCCTGGTCCGCGATGGCGCGCCATCGGGGGCCGCCGTGCCCGCGCACACGACGACCTCGCCGTGGACGACTGCCGTCGCCCGCTTCGCCCTCGCGGCCACGGTCGTCGCGGCGGTTGCCGGCGGCTGGTGGTGGCAGCGTTCCGCAACGCCGAAGGTGGAAACCGCCCCCACGGTGGCGTCGTTGCCGGGCGCTGGGACGACGCCGGCCGAGCCGGCGTCGGATCCGGTCGTCGCCCTTGCGCCGCGCGCGTGGGCGGTGGTGCCCGAGGCGCCGGCCATCGTCCTGCCGGCCGCGCTCCTGCTGCCTGCCCGCGGCGCGAACGCGAACGACTTCGGGGCGGCGTTCGGCGTCGCCAGCGCCGCCTACCGCGAGGGCCGCTTTACCGAAGCCGCCACGGCCCTCAACGACCTGACCGCGCGGTTCAGCGAGGTGCCCGAGGGCTGGTTCTATCTCGGGGCGTCGCGGTTGCTGTCGGGTGACGCCGCCGGGGCCGTGGAGCCGCTGCGGCGCGCCCGCACGTCGACCGTGGTCGGCCCCGACGCCGCATGGCTCGAGGCCGTGGCCCTCGAGCGGGCGGGGCGACGTGCAGAGGCAGCGACCGCGATTCGCGCGATGTGCGCCGGCGCCGAGCCGAACCGGAGCCGCGCGTGCGCAGTGGACCTGAGTGGACGATGAGCGGACGATGACTGCGAGCCCTCCGTGCCCCCGGCGGTTCGTCGGCCGGCTGGCCGTTGTCGTCGTCTGCATGTCGGCCGCCGTCCACGGGCAGCCCGGCGAGGACGCGCAGGCGCTGCTGGAGCGCGGCCTCGCGTTGAACAACGCCGGCTCGCCGGCTGACGCGGCGCGGCTGATCGAACGCGCGGTCGAGCGGGCCCGTGCCGAGGGGACCCCCGGTGTCGAGGGGCACGCCCTGCGCGCGCTCGCGTCGCTTCGCGCCGACGCCAAGGAGGTGGCGGCTGCCGAGGTGCTGTGGGCACGGGCCGCCGACATCTTCACGGCAGCCGAGGACTGGCGCGCCGTTGGTGCCGTCCACACCGCGCGGGCGATCGCCGCGTTCGCGACCGGGGACGACGGCGGGGCCGAACGCGGATGGCTCGCCGCCCTGGCGGCCTTCGAGGCGGCCGGCGATCCGCTCGAGCTGTCGCGCGGGCTGCGGAACCTGTCATTCGTCCGCAGATTGGACGTCGGGGCGCGTGTGGAACTGGCCCGCCGGGCCGCGGAGTACGCCCACCTCGCCGGCGACCAGCGACAGATCGGACTCGTCGAGCACCATCTCTCCGATCTGCTGTATCTCGACGGCGATGTCGCGGCGGCCGCGGAGCATCTGCAGTTGGCGCTGCCGAAGCTCGAGGGTCTGCCCGAGCAGTCGTCGTTCGCGCGCGCGCTCACCAGCTACGGGCGCCTGCACCGGGTGCTCGGCCGGCCCGACGCGTCGATTGCCCTGAACCGGCGTGCGACCGCATTGCTCGAGGCGGGCGGCGACTTCTCGGGCGCCGCGCAGGCCCTCGATGCCATCACGCGGGCGCAGATCGACACCGGAGAGCCGGGCCTGATCGAGTCGGCGCGTGCCGCGCTGGACATGGCGCGGCGCGGCCGCCTCCAGCCCACGCTGGTCATGACGCTGTGCCGGATGGCGTCGGCGCTGGCGAACGCCGGGCGGTCGGCTGAGGCCCGGGTTTACGTACAGGAGGCCGGAGACGTCCCGACCGCCGGGAAGGCGCCCTGTGTGCACGAGGCGCTGGCGGCCGTCGAGACCGCTGCCGGCAACCACGAGGCGGCCCTGGCCGCGCTCGACGCCGGTGACTGGAGTTCAGCGCCGGTCGAAGATCGCATCGCGGACAGCTGGCGGCGGGCGCGAATCCTGACGAAGCTCGACCGCGCCGCCGAGGCGCGCACCGAGCTACACCGCGCGGTGGCGATGCTCGACGACGTCGCCGCCCGGCTGGTGCCGATCGACGGCGCGAAGCGTGGCTACTTCGAGCGGATGCGCGCGCTGGTCGATCTGCACGTCGCGGTGCTGACCGACCTCGGCGACACCGAACGCGCGCTCGAGGCTTCGGAGCGCGGTCGGGCGCGGGCGTTCCTCGATCTGCTGACGGCGCGGGCGCTCGACCAGTCATCGGACCGCCGTCCGGTCCCGGCCGACGTCACCGCGGTTGCACTTCCGCCGGCCGCAGTGGTGCGTGTGCCGCCGCGTCCTCTGACCCTCGAGAACCTGCTGCAGCGCGGCCGGCCGCGGGCTCCCGCCCCGGCGTCGCCCGAGCCGCTCGTGGCCAGTGCCGCCGCCGCTGCGGTGCCATCCCTCGCCACCGTGAGGGCGACGGCCGCGCGGCTCGGCTCGCACGTGTTGACCTATTGGGTGGCAGCCGAGCGCACGACCATCTGGGTGGTGGCTCCGGACGGAGGCGTGACCAGCGCCCAGCAGCCGGTCGGCCGGGCGGACCTGGCGGCCCTCGTGCGCCGCTCCGCGGGCCTCGGCGGACCCGGCGCGGCGGCAGCTGCGACCCGCGGCGGGGCACAAGTGGCGTTCGACCCCGCGAGCCGCCGGGCGCTGCGCCGGCTGCGGGCGGTCTTGATCGACCCGGTGCAACGCGCGCTGCCGCCGGGGGCGGGTGCGCGATTGACCGTGATTCCCGACGGGCCGTTGTTCGCCCTGTCGTTCGCCGGCCTGCCCACCCGCACCGGCCGGTACCTGGTCGAAGACTACGAGATCCATTACGCGCCGTCGGTCGGGGCGCTCGCGGCGCTGCCGAGCCGCACCGCAACGCGTGGCCCGGTGGTGGTCGTCGCCGATCCGGCGACGACCGCCGTGGACGCGTCGGGCGCGCCGTTGGCCCGACTGCCCGCCGCGGCAGCCGAGGGGCGCGCCATCCGGCGGGTGCTGGCGGATCACGTCGTCGAGGTCTTGGACGGCCGTGATGCCAGTGAATCCAGAGTGCGGGCGGCACTGGCGGACGCCGCCGTGATCCACTTCGCGACCCACGGCATCGTGTCGGACACCGCACCCTGGACCTCGTTCCTCGCCCTGGGCGGCACCGGGTCGCGCCCGGACGACGACGGCCGACTGACAGCCGGCGAGCTCTACGATTTGGCGCTCACGGCGCAGCTCGCGGTGCTGGGCGCCTGCCGCAGCGCGGTCGGGCCGCCGACCGGTGATGGCATCGCCGGCCTCGCCCGAGGGTTCTTCGCGGCCGGCGTGCCCTCGGTGGTGGCGTCGCTCTGGGACCTGCCCGACGCGACCACTGCGGTGATGCAGCCGGCGTTCTACCGCCGCTGGCAGGCGACCGAGTCGCCGGCCGGCGCCCTTCGGCACGCGCAGCTCGACCTGCTCGCCCGATTGCGCAGTGGCAAGGTCATGGTCCAGACCGCACTGGGTCCGCTGACGGTGCCAGAACACCCGGCGGTGTGGGCCGGACTCGTCGCCATGGGCCTGCCGTAGCGAACGGGCCGCGCACACACGGCGGCCGCCGCCCGGATTGAACAACCGTTCTACAATCCCCGCCATGGCTCCGGCCGTTCCGACACGATTCCACCTGGCGCTCACCGTCAACGGCGAGCCGGCCGAGGCGGCGGTCGATCCGGCCAAGACGCTGCTGGAGGTCCTGCGCGAGGACCTGCAGCTGACCGGCACGAAGCACGGCTGCGAGCTGGGGGAGTGCGGCGCCTGCGCCGTGCAGCTCGACGGCGAGCCGGTGCTGTCGTGCCTGGTGCTGGCGGTGGAATGCGCCGGCCGGCAGGTGCTCACCGTCGAAGGCCTGGCCCGTGAAGGACGGCTCGACCCGCTGCAGGAGGCGTTCGCCGACCTCGGTGCCGCGCAGTGCGGCTATTGCACGCCGGGCATCCTGGTGACGGCGCGGGCGCTGCTCGACCGCGAGCCGCAGCCGACGCGTGAGCAGATCCGCGAGGCGCTGGCCGGCAATCTGTGCCGCTGCACGGGCTACCTGCAGATCCTGGAGGCGGTTGAAGCCGCTGCGCTCGCGAGGTCCAAATGAGCGCCGCCGGTCATCGCGGCGACGTGATCGGCAAGGCCAGGCGACGCGTGGACGGGCGCGCCAAGGTCACCGGGCAGACCCGATTCGCCGACGATGTGCTGCCGCCGCGGACGCTGCACTGCAAGCTGCTGCGCTCGACCGTGCCGCACGGGCGGATTCGCCGCATCGACGTGGCCCGCGCGCGGGCGCTGGACGGCGTGCATCTCGTGCTGACCGGCGACGACTTTCCGATCGCCTACGGCATCCTGCCGGTGAGCCAGGACGAACATCCGCTGTGCCGCGACCTCGTCCGCTTCGTCGGCGATCCGGTGGCCGCGGTGATCGCCCGCGACGAGACGACGGCGACGGCCGCGCTCGACCTCATCGACGTGGAGTACGAGGTGCTCCACACGTTCGCCGATCCGGAGGACAGCCTGCGGACGCCCGCGCCGCGCATCCACGATTACGGCGACGGCGGCAACGTCCACAAGGCGGTGTCGCTGCAGTTCGGCGACGTGGACGAGGCGCTGGCCGGCGCCGCGCACGTCTTCGACGACGTCTTCTTCTTCGAAGGCAACACGCACCTGCCGCTCGAACAGCACGCCGCGGTCGCGATGCGCGATCCAGACGGCAAGCTCGTCGTCCACTCCAGCACCCAGACGCCGCATTACCTGCACCGCGCGCTGGCCAAGGCGCTCGAATTGCCGGCGCCGCACATCCGCGTGATCGCTGCGCCGAATGGCGGCGGGTTCGGCGGCAAGAGCGACCCGTTCAACCACGAGATCGTCGTGGCGCGGGCGGCCCTGCTGCTCGACCGCCCGGTGAAAATCTGTCTGACCCGCGAGGAGGTCTTCCTCTGCCATCGCGGGCGCCATCCGGTGCTGATGCGCTTCCGCACCGGCGTGGACGCCGATGGCCGCATCCAGGGCATGCACCTGCAGACGCTGCTCGACGGCGGCGCCTACGGCTCCTACGGCGTGGCCAGCACGTTCTACACCGGCGCGCTGCAGACGGTGACCTACCGGATCCCGCGCTATCGCTTCCAGGGCTGCCGCGTCTTCACCAACAAGCCGCCGTGCGGGCCCAAGCGCGGCCACGGCACGCCGCAGAGCCGCTTCGGCCAGGAGGTGCAGCTCGACAAGATCGCCGAGCGGCTGGCCGTCGATCCCGCGGACCTGCGGCTGCGGATGATCGCACCGGCGCAGTCGTTGACCGCCAACTACCTGCGCGTCGGCACGATTGGGCTGGGCGAGTGCATCGAGCGTGTCGTCGCGCGATCCGGCTGGCGGGAGAAGCACGGCCGGTTGCCGCACGGGCGCGGCGTCGGCCTGGCGTGCTCGTCGTATCTCACCGGCGCCGGGCTGCCGATCTACTGGAACGACATGCCCCACTCGGCGGTGCAGCTCAAGCTCGATCGCTCTGGCGGCGTGACGGCGTTCTGCGGCGCCACCGAGATCGGCCAGGGCAGCGACGACGTGCTGGTCGCCTGCGTGGCGGACGTGCTCGGACTCGATCCCTTCGACGTGCGGGCGGTGACCGGCGACACCGACCTCACGCCCGTCGATCTCGGCTCGTATTCGAGCCGAGTGACGCTGATGATGGGCAACGCGGCGATTCAGGCCGCCGAACGCGCCCGCGATGTGCTGGCGGCCGCCGTCGCGCGTCGGCTCGACGTGCCGGCCGAGCGGCTCGTCTTCGCCGGGCGGCGCGTGTTCGACAGCGCCGATCCGGCTCGCGGCGTGAGCTTCGCCGAGGCCGTGCAGATGGCCGAAGCGGCGGGCGGCGCCGTCGGCTCCACCGGGTCGTACACGCCGGCGAAGAGCGCGGCGAAGTTCAAGGGCGGCGGCGTCGGGCCGTCGCCCACGTATTCCTACACGGCAGCCGTCGTCGAAGTGGAGGTCGATCCCCAGACCGGTTGGATTGTCGTGCCGCGGGTGTGGATCGCGCACGACATCGGCCGGGCACTCAACCCGGTGCTGGCCCGAGGACAGGTCGAAGGCAGCGTCTACATGGGCCTCGGCGAGGCGCTGATGGAAGAACAGGCATTCCGTCGGCTGCCGCCGCGGCTGTCGCCGGCGCTCGTCCACAAGTTCCCGTCGATGCTCGAGTACAAGAGTCCGACGGCGCTCGACATGCCCGAGGTGATCACCGAGCTGGTCGAACACCCGGATCCAGAGGGGCCGTTCGGGGCGAAGGAAGTGGGGCAGGGGCCGCTGCTGCCGATCATGCCGGCGGTGGCCAACGCGGTGTTCGACGCGGTGGGCGTGCGCGTGGACGAGGTGCCGATCACGCCCGAGAAGATCCTGAAGGCGCTGCAGGCGAAGGCGCAGGGCAAGTCGGCGCGTTGTGGCCCGACGGCGTTTCCCGAGGTGGCGTGGCCCGAGACGCTGCACGTGGCGCCGCCCTGGGAAGGCGGTGACGGGCGCGCGTCGAACGAGACGGCGCGACGGACCCCTGCGGCGTCGGGTGGCGGATCGGCGGTGCGCTCGTGATGCGCCTGCCGGCGTTCGAGTATCGAGCGCCGCGCGACGTGGCAGAGGCCGCGGCCTTGCTGGCCGCCGCCCCCGACGAGACCATGCTGGTGGCTGGCGGCACCGACGTGCTGCCGAACATGAAGCGGCGGCAGCAGACGCCGCGGGTGCTGGTCGGGCTGCGCGGCATCGACGAGCTGCGCCGGTTGGATTTGCACGGCGTCGTGCGCATCGGCGCCGGCGTGACCTTGACCGCGCTGGTGCATGACGAGGGCGTGCGCGTGCGTCTTCCCGGGCTGTGGCAAGCCGCGGCGCAGGTGGCCACTCCGCACCTGCGCAACATGGGCACGATCGGCGGCAATCTGTGCCTCGACACGCGCTGCACCTACTACGACCAGAGCTACGAGTGGCGGAAGGCGATCGACTTCTGCCTGAAGAAGGACGGCCGGACGTGCTGGGTGGCGACGTCGAGCCCGACGTGCCTGGCGGTGTCCTCGGCCGACACGGCGCCGGTGCTGCAGGCGCTGGGCGCGCGCGTGCGGCTCGTGTCGGTGGCCGGAGAGCGGCTGATCGACGTCGCCGATCTCTACCGCAACGACGGCCTGCACTACACCACGCGGCGGGCCGACGAGATCCTCACGTCGATCGAGGTGCCGGCTGAGGCCGGCTGGCGCAGCACCTACTGGAAGCTGCGCCGGCGCGGCGCCTTCGACTTCCCGGTGCTGTCGGTCGCTGCCGCGGTGCGAGTCGGGGCCGACGGCACGGTGCAGGCGGCGCGCGTGGTGCTGGGCGCGGCGGCGTCGCGTCCGCTCTCGGCGCCCAAGGCCGAGGCTGCCCTCATCAACCGCACGATGACCGATGCGGCCATCGCCGATGCCGCCGACGGCGCCTACGAAGTGGCCAAGCCGATGGACAACACCGACTTCGACCTCGTGTGGCGCAAGCGCATGGCCCGGGCGCTGGCCGGCTATGCGCTGCGCGAGCTGCGCGGCGACGATATGCGCGAGACGCGCGTGCGGCTCGCCCGCCAGCCCCTGATGTAATTTGCTCTGAGTCATCGACTCAGAGTCAGTGACTCAGAGCCGATTACAATGTGCGCAGATTCTGCGATGCGGATTCCTGGTCGTCTTGGCGCGGTGTGTGCGGCCGTGTGGCTGGCGGTCGCGTCGCCTGCCGGACAGACGGCGCCTGACGCCGCGACGCTCATCGCGCGGATCGAGGCGCCACAGACGCCGAACCGGCAGGGGTTCGACGACCTGACGCTGGAGCAGGTGATGCGCCGGTTCCGCGTGCCTGGCCTCAGCGTCGCTGTCATCAAGGACTTCCGTATCCACTGGGCCAAGGGCTACGGCGTCGCCGACGCCGGCAGCGGACGTTCCGTCCGCGTCGACACGCCGTTCCAGGCGGCGTCGATCAGCAAGCCGGTGACGGCGATGGCGGCGATGCGCCTGGTGCAGGACGGTCGCGTCGGTCTCGACGACGACGTCAATCGCCACCTGAAGACCTGGAAGGTGCCGCCTGGCGAGCACACCGCCAGCCAGCCCGTGACGCCGCGCGCTCTCATGAGCCACACGTCCGGCGCGGACGACGGCTTCGGCTTCCCCGGCTACGAGCCGGCGGCGCCGCGTCCGACGGTCGTGCAGATCCTCGACGGCGCTGCGCCATCCAACGTCGGCAAGGTCACCTTCGCCCGGCCGCCCTACGCCGCCTACAAATACTCCGGCGGCGGCGTCACTCTGATGCAACTGCTGCTCACCGACGTCACCGGCGAGCCGTTCGCCGCGCTGCTGCGCTCCCGCGTCCTCGCGCCGCTCGAGATGCGCGACAGCACCTTCGAGCAGCCGCCGCCCGATGCCTGGGCCGCGCGCCTCGCGCACGCGCACAACGGTCAGGGCGCGCCGGGCGCCGTGCCGTGGCACGTCTACCCGGAGCAGGCGGCCGCGGGGCTGTGGACCACCCCCAGTGACCTGGCCCGATTCGCGATCGAAGTGCAGCAAGCGGCGCGTGGTGCGAAGAGCGCGGTGCTCACGCCGGCCTCGGCGCGCGAGATGACCGCCCCGGTCGGCGCCGGGCCCTACGCCGTCGGCCTGGGCGTGGAGAAGCGCGGCGAGGGGTGGTACTTCGGGCACGGCGGCTCGAACTGGGGCTTCCGCTGCTCGCTCCTCGCCCACGTGCGCAAGGGCTACGGCGTGGTCGTCATGACCAACGCCGACGCTGGCGGGCCGGTGATCGCCGAGATCGAGGCCCGCGTGGCCGCCGCCTACGGCTGGGACTCGCTCGACAAGCCGCTGGCACGCTGAAGACGGCGTCGGGCCCGTCGGCCCCAGCGCACGTCGTCCACGTCAACGTGTTCCTGCTCGACATGGCCGACTTCGCGGCGATGAACCGCGCCTACGCGGCGGCGATGGGCGACCACCGCCCGGCGCGCACGGCCATCGGCGTCGCCGCGCTGCCCAAGCCGGGCGTGCGGCTGACGATGAACCTCACCGCCGTCACCCGCGTGTAGGAACCGGCCAGGGGGCGGGGGACTGTCCCGAAGTGTGGCACGGTCCCGTTACAATCTCGGCGATGCGCTTCGGCCTCGCTGCCGCCCTCGCCGCGCTCACCCTCGCCGCTCCGGGGGCACAGGCGCCACGCGTCGTCGTCGAGAAGAACCTCGAGGCGCGGATGCGCGACGGCGCAATCCTGCGCGCCGACGTCTATCGGCCGGCCGACCCGGGCAAGTACCCCGCGCTGCTCCAGCGCACGCCGTACTCGAAGAATCCCGATGAGCCGCGCAGCCAGTTCCATCGTCTGGCCGAGGCCGGCTTCGTCGTCGTCGTGCAGGACACCCGCGGCCGCTACATGTCGGAGGGCGTCGCCGTGCCGCACGACGAGGGCGCCGACGGCTACGACACGGTGGAGTGGGTGGCGCAGCTCCCGTACGTCGACGGCCGCGTCGGCATGTTCGGCGGTAGCTACAGCGCCACGACGCAGCTGCTCGCGGCGCCGATGCGTCCACCGCACCTGGTGGCGCTGTTCCCGTCGGCGTCCTACGCCAGCCGCTACGACATGGTGTTCCAGGGCGGCGCGTTCTATCTGGGCGACGGCCTGAGCTGGAACCTCGGCCAGGCCAAGGACGTGCGCCGGCGCGCGCTCGAGCCAACCGCCGATCGCGACCACGAGATCGGCCTCACGCCCGACGAGCGGCGGCAGCTGCGCGACGACTGGTACTGGCGCCTGCCGCTGAACGCGATGCGGGTGCTCGACGTGGACAAGTACTCGCCCGGCTACTGGGACCTGCTGGCCCATCCCTCCTACGACCGCTTCTGGGAGACCTTCGACGTCGCCGCCAGGCACCCGCAGTTCCAGGTGCCGGCGTACCACCTCACCGGCTGGTACGACAGCCTGCTGAACGGCACGCTGGCGAACTACGCCGGCCTGCGCGCGCATGCGGGCACCGCGCACGCGCGTCGCAACCAGCGGCTGATCGTCGGTCCATGGACACACGCGCGGCCCACCGCCGCCACCCGGGCCATCGGCGACGTGGATTTCGGCCCCGAGGCGGGCTTCGACTCCGAGGGCCTCATCGTCCGCTGGTTCCGCCACTGGATGCCGATGCCGGCGCCGACGCCCGGCGCGCCCGCTCCCGCGGATTGGACCGGGGCGCCGGTCCGGATCTTCGTGATGGGCGACAACCGCTGGCGCGACGAGCAGGAGTGGCCGCTGGCCCGCGCCGTGCCGACCGCGTATCACCTGCAGAGCGGCGGAAAGGCGAACACGCTCTCGGGCGACGGACGACTCGCGCCCGAGCCGGCCCCCGCGACCCAAGCCGCCGACAGGTTCGAGTACGACCCGAAGACGCCGGTGCCGACCGGCGCGTTCGGCGCCTACTCGCGCGCGCCCGACGACCGGCGGCCGATGCAGCAGCGCCAGGACGTGCTGGTCTACACCTCGGCGCCGATGACCGCGCCGCTCGAGGTCACCGGCCCGGTGCGGCTGGTGCTGTGGGCGGCGTCGTCGGCGCTCGACACCGATTTCACCGCGGCGCTGAGCGACGTGCAGCCCGACGGCACGGCGCGCGCGCTCACCGACGGCATCGTCCGCGCCAGGTATCGCGCCAGTCGAACCACACCCGCGCTGCTCACGCCGGGCCAGCCGACCGAGTTCACGATCGAGGTCGGCGCGACCAGCAACGTGTTCCTGCCCGGCCATCGCCTGCGCCTCGAGGTGTCGAGCAGCAACTTCCCGCGCTGGGATCGCAACCCCAACACCGGCGCGCCGTTCGGGACCGACGCCGCAGTCGCGGTCGCACGCCAGACCGTGTTCCACGACCTGACTCATCCGTCGCGGCTGGTGCTCCCGGTGGTGCCGCGATGAATCGGGTGCCCAGACTCCTCGTCCTTCCCGTCGTCCTCGTCGGCGCGGCGCTCACCGGATGCGGCGCCGAACCGCAGGAGCCGACGGGCGCGCCGGTCCGCACGCTGCTCGGCTACTCGGCGGCGTCGTCGGCGGCCCAGCTCGACCTGGAGCGGCGCTACCAGCAGTCGGTCAACGCCGAGTCGATGTCGGCCCTGCACCGCCCGCTGACCGCGCGTCCGCATCCGGCCGGATCCGAGGGCACCAAGGAGGTCGTCGCCTACCTGCAGCGGACGCTGGCGGGGTTCGGCCTCGACGTGCAGACGCACGAGTACCAGGTGCTGCTCGATCGCCCGCGGCGCGTCGAGGTGTCGCTCACCGCGCCGGCGCGCCGCGCGCTCACCGTGCAGGAGCCGGCCATCGCCGGCGACCCGACGTCGTCGCATGCCGAGCTGGGCGGCGGCTACATCGCCTACTCGGCGTCCGGCGTGGCGCAGGGCCCGGCCGTGTTCGTCAACTACGGACTGCCCGCCGACTACGCGCAGTTGAAGGCGCTGGGTGTGTCGGTGCAGGGACGGATCGCGGTCGCCCGCTACGGTCGGAGCCACCGTGCCATGAAGGTCCACACCGCTCAGCAGGAAGGCGCGCGGGCGCTCGTGCTCTACAGCGATCCCGCCGACGACGGCACGACGCGCGGTGCCGCCTGGCCCGACGGCTACTGGCGCGGACCCGACATGCTGCAGCGCGGCAACGCCAAGCTGAGCTGGTTCTGGCACGGCGACCCGCTCACGCCCGGGGTCGGCGCTACCCCGGACGCGAAGCGCCTCGACCCGGCCACCGCACCGACGCTGCCGAAGATTCCCGTCGTGGTGTTGAGCGCGCGCGAAGCGACGCACATCCTCACCGCACTCGGCGGCGACGAGCGGCCGCCGAGCTTCCGCGGCGGCATCGACGGCGCGACTCGCGTCGGCCCCGGTCCGGCGGTCGTGCGTGTTGCGGTGGACATGGACGCCGGGGTGCGGCCGATCTACGACGTGGTGGCGACGCTGCACGGGCAGGCGGCACCGGAGCGGACGATCCTGTTCGGCACCCACCACGACGCGTGGACCTTCGGCGGCGTCGATCCCGGCACCGGCGCCACCGCGCTGCTGGAGATGGCGCGCGGCCTGGGCGAGCTGGCCCGCACCGGCTGGCGCCCGGCCCGCAGCATCGCGTTGGCGTTCTGGGACGCCGAGGAGTTCGGCCTCGTCGGCTCGACCGAGTACGCCGAGGCGCTCAAGACGCGGCTGCAGGACGAGCTCGTCCTGTACGTGAACATCGACATGTACATGAAGGGCCGCTTCGACCCGGGCGGCGTGCCGTCGCTGCGCGCGTTCGTCGCCGATGTGGTCAGGGACGTGCCCGCGGGCAACAGCAGTGTCTTCGACCAGTGGCAGCAGTCGGAATGGGCGCGCATCCCGGCGGACCGGCGCTCGGGCTCGGTCACCGGGTTCCAGCCCGACTTGAAGCCGCTCGGCAGCGGCGCCGACTTCGTGCCGTTCCAGGATCACCTCGGCGTGCCGACGATGGCCATCGAGTTCATCGGCGAGAACGGCTACGGCTACGGCACCTACCACTCCAACTACGACTCGCGCGCCTATGTCGAGCGCGTCGCCGACCCGGGCTTCACGCAAGGCGTGCTGATGAGTCAGGTGCTGGGCTCGCTGGCGCTGCGGATGAGCCAGGCCGACGTGCTGCCGTTCCGTTTCTCGCCCTACGCCGCGAAGCTCGACGACGCGGTGACGCTGGCCGAGGGCTGGTCACGCGACGCGGGCCTGCCCATCGACATCGCCGCCCTGCGGCAGAAGGCCGCCGCGGTGGCCTCCGCGGCGGCCATCCTCGAGTCGGCCACCGACGTCCGCCTGGCCCGCGGGCCGCTGCCGGCCGCGGCCGCGGCGCCGCTCAACGACCTGCTGGCGCGGATGGAGCAGCGGCTGGCCGACGACGACGGCGCCTCCGACACGAAGTGGTATCGGCACGTCTTCTACGGGTGGAACATCTACTCGCTGTACGACGGCCAGCCGTTTCCGGGGTTGGCCGAGGCGTTCCGCCTGAAGGACGCCGTCCGCGTGACCCGCGAGACCACCCGCATCGCCGGCGCGCTCGACCGGCTGGCGGCCGGCCTCGCCGAGGCCGCGGCGCACGTGCGCTGACCGGCTGGTAGGATCGACGGGTGTCGTCGATCGCCGCGCCCGTCGTCTTCAAGCCCGGAGTTTCGCTCTCGTCGCTGCCCGGTCCGCGTCCGGATGACGGGATCGACGCCGGCGCCGCCCCGCTCATTCGCGGCCGGGCGCTGATCGTCTGGGATCCGCGCGCTCCTGGCCAGAAGAAGCTCGACGCGATCGACACCGACCAGATCACGCCGGCCGCCGACTGCGTGTCCGAGTCGCTCGACACGCTCGACGAGCGCTGGAAGGCCGGCGCCTTTCGCTATCTGATGCCCGATTTCCGGGCCCGCGTGCATCGCGGCGAGACGTTCGTCGTCGCCGGCGATCGCTTCGCCATCGGCAGCTCGCGCGAGATGAGCCCGGCCGGGCTCAAGGCCATCGCCGAAGAAGTCGGCTTGCAGCTGGTCGTCGTCTGCGGCGCCAACATGGGCGACATCTTCCGCCGCAACAGCTTCAACCTCGGCCTGCACGTGGTGCAGAGCCCCGAGGCGGTGGCCGACGCGCGGGACGGCGACGAGTTCACGTTCGATCCGGTGAGCCGGGCGCTCGTGAACGTCACGCAGGATCGGGCGTACACGCCGGTGCCGCTCAGCGCCAAAGAGGACGAGATCCGCAGGAGCGGCGGCATCTTCGCCGTCGGCCGGCGCGAGTTCCGCGACGCCTGCGCGCGGGTGCCGGCGGTCGTCTGGCCGGACGGCCCGACGGCGCGCCGCCTCAGCACGACGCAGCAGATCGTCTGGGCGCATCGTGTCGACAAGGACGCGTCGGTCGAGCCGGGGACGACGCTGCGCGTTTACGCCGACCTGCTGCCGGCCTCCGATGGCACCGCGCCGTTCGCGATCCACACGTTCAATCAGATCACCGGCGGCGACACGATCCTGCCGCGCCAGGCGGCCGTCGCCAACGACCACTTCGTGTTCACCGGCAAGGCCGACGACGACAAGCAGACGGCGATCGGCCGGCAGTTCGCGGCGTTCCACGGCATGGCGAAGCCCTACTACGCCACGCCCGGCGACGGCATCTTCCACTTCTACTTCCCGGAACAGGGGCTGGTGGTGCCCGGTCAGTTCATCCCCGGCGCCGACTCGCACAGCCGGGCCTATGGCGCCTACGGCGCTGTCGGCCTCGGCGTCGGCTCCACCACGCTCGGGTTCGGCTGGGCCACCGGCTATGTCTACTTCACGATGGCGAAGCAGCGGCGCGTGCGCTTCACCGGCCGCCTGCGCGAGTGGGTCACCGGTAAGGATATCGTGCTGGAGCTGCTGCGCCGCTGGGGCGCCGCGCAGTCGCAGGGCATGTCGGTGGAGCTGGTGGACGCCGGCCGCCAGCTGCCGATGACCTTCCGCAACACCATCGCCAACATGATGGCCGAGGCCGAGGCGCTGAACGGCGTCTTCGCCCCCGACGAGACGACGCTGGCCTGGTACCGCGCCAAGGGGATGGCCGATCTGCCGTATCCGCCGATTGCCTGCGGCGAGGACGCGGTGTTCGACCTGGACGAGGAGCTGGCGCTCACCGACGTGCAGCCGATGATCGCCAAGCCGTTCTCGCCGGGCAACGCCTTCGCCGCCGACGAGGTGGCCCGCGAGCGCATCACCTTCGACAAGGCGATGATCGGCTCGTGCACCAACGGCAGCTACGACGACCTCCTGTCGGCGGCGCTGGTGCTCGTCGCCGCCCGCGGCCAGGGGCTCACGAAGGCCGCCCGCGAGTTCGTGATCTTCCCGGGGTCGATCGGCGTGACGCACGCCATCGAGCGGCCCGATCCGCGCCTCGGCGGCGAGTCGATCGCCGACGTGTTCCGCGGCGCCGGCGGCGTGATCCGCCACTCGTGGTGCGGCCCGTGCTTCGGCCAGGGCCAGGACGCGCTGGTCAAGGGCCAGCGCGCCATCACGTCGTTCAACCGCAACTGGCAGAACCGCATGGGTCTGGGCGGCGAGGGCTACCTGGCCAGCCCGTCGG
>CAYUAX010000031.1:0-33079 GCA_964442845.1 uncultured Bifidobacteriaceae bacterium
TTGTCGGACAGCCCCGGCAGGTCCGCCCGGACCACGAACTGTCCGTCCTGCGCGAAGGCTTCGACCTCCGGCGCCCACCCCTCGAACGGCGTGTCGGTGAACGCCACCGGGAACCCGCCGAACAGCCGATCCATCTCGCTCGACAACCGGCGCATCATGCCGAACGGTTCCAGCCGGCCGCCGCTCCGAGTCAATGTCGTCCCTGCCATGATCGCCTCCTTGGCGCGCTGCGCGCCCGACCGGTGCCGGACTCAAGACACCGGGACCGCCAGCCACAGGCCGACGCCCGCGCCGACCGTGACGAGCACCGTCCAGCCCAGCAGGCTGACGGCCACGGCCCGACCGAGAGAGCCGTAGTCGAACGCCTGCCGGATGGCCACCGTCATCGCCGCCACCATCCACACCGCCGTGATCGGGAAGAACAGCCACCGCGTGGCGCCGAACACCTCGAAGGCGCGGAACATCCCCGGCGCGGCGGCGAAGCCGAGCGTGCGCAGCACCTGGCCGAGATCGACCTCGGTGCGCGGCTCGCCCAGGACGTGCGCGCCGATCTGGTGCACGAGCAGCGCCCATGCCACCCACGCCGCAATCGACGCCACCGTGATGAGGGCGATCGTGCGCGGCGCGGTGTCGCCGACCCCGGCCACCCCGATGCCGGCGCCGACGCCGGCCAGGGCGACGACCAGCAGCGCCTGCGGCAGCGCCGAACGATCGGCTTCCACGTCTTCGAAGGTCGCAGCGTCGAGGCCGAGCGCGCCGAGCACGCGGCGGATGAAGGCGGTCATCGCGGTCTCCCGACGGGGATTGGGGGCAAACCTCGTGCCTCTTCGGCTCGCTGGCTTCGCGGCTCGAAAGCGGTCGACGGCCGCCCCCTGGCGCACCGGACGTGGTGAATATTTCTCGACCTTGGGGAGCGACGCGCGCTACCAGAGCAGCCCGGCCCCCACGGCGGCTGCGATGGCCGCCAGCGCCGGGGCGGTGCCGACGCGGAAGGCCGGGCCGCCGACGACCAGCGCGATGGCGAGCTTGAGGAGGCTGTTGGCCAGGACCCCCACGGCGATTGCCTGCGCCGCCACCGCGAGGTCCGGCGCGCCGCCGCGCGCCATCGTCACCGTGAGCGCGTCGACGTCGGTGAGGCCGAGCACGGCACCCGACGCCAGCAGGCCAAGGGCGCCGAACGCGCCGCGCGCCGCGTCGACCGCGTAGAGCACCACCTGGAAGAGCGCCGTCATCTGCAGCGCCGCGCCGACCTTGAGCGGGTTCTCCGTGACGACGGGGACGTCACCTTCGGCATGCGGCCGTCGAATCGCCCACAGCACCGTCACGGCGGCCACGGCCAGCGCCGGTGCGAGTCGCGGGGCGAGGAGCCGGGCGAGCGACGGATTGAGGACGGTCGTGGCGAGGAGCACGCGCGGGAACAGCATCGCGTTGGCGGCGAGCACCCCGGCGCCGAGCGAGCCGGCCAGCGCGGTGTCTTCGCGGCTGGTGCGCGCGAAGGTGAGCGTCACGTTGGTCGACGACACCAGGCCGCCGATGGCGCCGGCGGCGGCCAGGCCGTGCCCGGCGCCGAGTGCCCGGCGGGCGAGGTGGCCGGCGAAGCTGAGGCCGCTGAAAAAGAGCACCAGCGCCCAGAGCTCGCGCGGACGGACGCCGATGCCGGGCCCGAACGGGCCAGGCGGCAGGATCGGCAGGATCACCAGCGCCATCGCCGCAAACGCCAACCCCGATCGCAGGTCGCCGCTGTCGATGCGGGCCGCCAGGGCATGCAGGCGCGTCTTCTCGACCAGCAGCAGGCCGGTGACGGCGACGATCGCGCTGGCCGCGGTGGTGCGTCCGGCGCCGGACAGAGCTCCGGCCGCGAGCACGACCAGCGCCGCCACCTCCGTGGTGCCGTCGACGTCGTGCTTGCTCGCCGCCACGTAGGCGGCGACGACCAGCGCGGCCCCGCCGGCGAGCAGGGCCCCGGCCACCGCCAGGCGCCCCTCGCCCATGAGCTGGCCGGCGATGCCGCCGAGCAGGCCGAGCATGGTGAAGGTGCGGATGCCGGCGAACCGCGCCTTCGGCCCGTCGGCGTGGCCCGACGCCTGCCGCTCCAGGCCGACGGCCGCCCCGCCGAGGGCGGCAATCGCCAGCGGCAGCACCACGCCCCAGGCGGTCGTCTCGTTCACGGGCCCATCGTATGCCGCTCGCGTGCCAGCGACGACTCACCGCGCGCATGCGTCGCCCCCATCGATGCGTGAACCGGGTAAGATGCGGCGACGGCCGCGGTGCGCGTGCGGCCGGCGGCAAGGAGAAGGCCTCGTGAAGCAGTCGTCCCGCCTCGCCTGTTGCGTGTTGACCCTTGCGGTCGTCCTCGGGGCGACCGCCCGACTGGCCACCGCGCAAAGCGCGCCGGCCGCGCCGGCACCCGCGCCGGCCACCGCCAAACCGCCCAACGTCATCGCCGACGTACGGGCCCTGATCGCCAAGGGCGACTTCGCCGGCGGGGAAGCGCGGCTGAACGCCTATCGCGCCGAACGCGGCGTGACCCCTGAGGCGCTCGAGGCGCTGTCGTGGCTGGGCCGTGGCGCCCTGGCAGCGCGGCAACTCGACAAGGCCGAGAACTACGCCCTCGAGACCTACGACCTGTGCCTCGAGGCGTTGAAGACGCGGCGGATGGACGACGAACCGCGGCTGCCGATCGCCATCGGCGCCGCCATCGAGGTGCGGGCCCACGTGCACGCGCAGCGCGGCGCGCGCGCCGACGCCGTCTACCTGTTGCAGCAGGAACTGGCGACGTATCGCGCCACCTCGATCCGCGCCCGCATCCAGAAGAACATCAACCTGCTGTCGCTCGAAGGCAAGGCCGCCCCGGCCCTCGACACCGCCGAGTTCCTCGGCAGCGTGGCGCCCGGCGCCGTCGCCGCGCTGAAGGGCAAGCCGGTCGTCCTGTTCTTCTGGGCGCATTGGTGCCCCGACTGCAAGGCGATGTCCACGGTGCTCGAAGGGCTGCTCACGCGCTACCGCGACCAGGGGCTGACCGTGGTCGCGCCGACGCAGCGCTACGGCTACGTCGCCAGGCGGGCCCCGGCCGGGCCGGCCGAGGAGATGGCCTACATGGCTGCCGTGCGCGACGAGGTCTATCCGTGGCTGGCCCGCGAATGGGTGCCGGTGAGCGAGGAGAACATCAAGAACTACGGCGTCAGCACCACGCCGACGGTGGTGCTGATCGATCGCGCGGGGCTGGTGCGGCTGTATCACCCCGGGCAGATGACGCTCGAGCAGATCGAACCGCACATCAAGGCGATCCTCGAGTCGAAGGCCACCATCGCCGCGCCGTAGCGCGGCTCACCTCGGGAGATCGGCGATGGCGATGCGGCGTTCGGCGGCGGCCTGTGGGTTCGTCGCGCTCCTGATCACTCCGCTTGCCGCCCGCGCGCAGGACGGCGCGGCCCTGGTGGCCCAGGCCGAACGCGATCGTGTCCGCCTGTACACCGCCAGCGCCATCCGCGGGTTCGAGCGGGCCACCGCCGACCCAGCGGTCGCGGCGGAGGCGTGGCTCGGCCTCGGCCGCATTCGCGCGTTCCGCGGCTGGCAGGCCGAAGGCGCGTTTCCCGGCTGGCACGAGGAAGTCGATCAGCGGCCGCTGGCCCTCGACGCGTACCGCCGAGCCGCCGCCGCCCGGCCGACGTGGGCCGACCCCCACGCGGCGCTCGGCGACGCGCTGCGGCTCGACGGGCAGCGTGACGCGGCGCTCGCGGCGTTCGATCGCGCCCTGGCGCTGGCGCCCGGGCACGCGGCGGCCTTGCGCGGCCGGGCGCTGCTGCGCGGCGAGACGCCGGCCGAGCCAGCCGCCGACGCCATGACCGGCATCGATCGGGCGGCCAGGGCCGGGGTGCCGATTGCCGAGCTGCTGGCGGCCATCGAGGCGCGCCTGGCGCTGCGGCCGGATCCGCTGGCCTATGCCCAGGCGGTCAACGTGCTGATCGCGCGCCGCGTCGCGCTCGATCGCGCCCGCGCGCTGGCCATCGAGGGCCTCGCCGCAGGCGATCGCTTCATCACCGAGAACGAGCCGTCGTACAAGCTCGGCGGCAAGGTGCAGAACTCCCGCGATCGCAACCGCGCGCAGTTCACCGACCTGATCGGCTGGGCGGCGTTCACGGCCGGCGACCTTGCGACCGCCGGCGAGAAGCTCGACGAGGCGGCGCGGTTCGTGAGCGGCAACGACTTCCTGATCCAGTTCCACCGTGCCCGGCTCGCCGAAGCCCGCCGCGACGCTGACACGGCGCGTGAGCGCTACTACGAGGCGCTGTCGCTCGAGAGCGCGCCGCCGCTGCAGCCGCTGCGCGACGCCGCCGCCGCGGCGCTGGCCGGTCTGTACGCCGCCGAGGGCGTGACGGCGGCCGACACCGAGGCCAACATCGCCCGCGAACTGGCCCGGCGCCGCGACGAGCGCCGCAAGGGGTTGCTGTCGTCGGTGATCGGCAAGGCGCTGCCGACGCTGCCGACCACCGACATGGCTGGAGCGCCGGCGCCGCTCGCCGGCGGCCGCGGCCAGGTGACGCTGCTCAACTTCTTCGCCGCGTGGTGCGGCGCCTGCCGGCAGGAGATCCCGTTCATCCAGCAGGCCTACGACCGCTACAAGGACGATCCGGCGGTGCGCTTCGTGCTCGTCAGCCTCGACGACGACCCGAAGCGGCTCGAGCGCTACATGGCCGAGCGCAAGTTCCAGATGCCGGTGCTGCGCATGACGCGCGAGCAGGCCGATGCCGCGCTGGCCGTGCAGGACACGCCGTGGACGTTCTACGTCGATGCCGCCGGCACGATCCGCTACGAGGTGCGCGGTCTGGAGCCGCACGGCGACGCGGTGGCGCGCATCAGTTGGTACATCGACCAGCTGAAGGCCGACGGGCGCGCCGGCCGCTGACGCCGCTCAGCGCTTCGCGCGCGTGAACGCCAGCGCCGACCAGGTCGCGTCGACGCTGCAGACCTTGAAGTCCACCAGGCCGGCGGCCAGGCCGGCCTCGCGGACGACGTTGCCGTCGAGGTCGGTCGTCACCCCGGACGCCTTCTTCGGCCAGGCCAGCCACGCCACCTGCCGCTCCAGCGACGCCGCAAGGCGGCCGAGCGCGATCTGGAGTTCGCGCCGGCTCTTCACGAACCACACGACCCGCTGCGCGTCGGCGGTGAAGTTGGCGGTGAGGCGCACCGTGTCGGGCAGGGCGCCGAGTGTCGCGGGGAAGTCGGCCGGCGCGCCGACGGCGGCCACGCGCTCCCCCGCAACGATGCCCAGTTTCTGCGCCAGCGTGCGGTGGGCGTAGAGCCGTTCCGGAGGCCGGCCGCGCGCGGTCGGCGACGACCGCGACCCGGTGCCGCCGCCGCGCGTCACCGGCTTGCGAGGAGACGGCGGCATCGGGGCGCGATGCCGCTCAGGCGTGCAGCGTCGCCGTCAGCGTGATCTCGTTGGCGGCCAGCGCCCGCGAGATGATGCAGCCGGTCTTGGTGTTGGCGGCGTGTTCCTGGAAGGTCGCGTCGGTGACGCCGGGCACGACCGCGTCCACCACCAGGTCGATGCGCGTGATCTTGAAGCCGCTGTCGTCCTTGCCGAGGTGCACGCTGGCGGTGGTCTTCACCGACGTGGCGACGTGGCCGGCCTTGGCCAGCGAGTTGGCAAGGGCCATCGAGAAGCAGCCGGCGTGCGCGGCGCCGAGCAGCTCTTCGGGGTTGGCGCCGGGGGTCTCGCCGAAGCGGGTGGCGAACGAGTAGTCGCCTTCGAACGCGCCGCTGCCGAGTGCCACGCGGCCGCCGCCGCCCATCAGATCGCCCTTCCATTCCGCCGTCGCCGTCCGTGCCATGGGAACTCCCTCACGCGGTGGCGGCGCGACCGGCGAGAGGCCGGCGCCCGCGACCGAACGGGTAGCGTAGCACACGGGATCGGCGTCGCTGCGACGCCGGACGGCTCAGCGCGGCGGCGCCGGCGGCAGGTCGCGGATGATGAAGAGCTTCTCGCCCGGCTTGATGAGGCCGAGGTCCTTACGGGCCAGCTCTTCGATCGTGACCGGGTCTTCGCGGTAGCGGCGGGCCTGTTCGCGCAGCCGCTGGTTCTCGGCGCGCACCGCCCGCAGGGACGTCTCGAGCTGCTGGTACTCGTGGCGGGCGCGCACCAGCGCCAGCAGGCCCTTCTCGCCGACCACGGCGTCGATCATCACCACCGCCGTCACGGCCATGAGGCCGTAGCGGACGAGCCGGCGCGCCGTCGACCCGCCGATGGGGCGGGGGGCGCGGCCGTCGTCGCGGGCGGTGGTGTCGGGCATCGTCGGTGGCAGAATAACGAGTCGCGCGCCGAAGTACAAGGGCTTTGTACCGCGACGCCGTCCAAAGTACAAGAAGTTTCTCGCGAGTACAAGTGGAAACTGCGACCGACCTGCGGATCGTGCTCACGACGTGGCCCGCCGACCGCTCCGCCGACGACGCGGCGACCGCGCTGGTGCAGGAACAGCTGGCCGCGTGCGTGAGCGTGCTGCCGCCGATGACCTCGCACTACCGCTGGCGCGACGCGCTCGAACGCGCCGACGAGCGGCAGCTGGTGATCAAGACCACCGCCGCCCGGCTCGAGGCCCTCGAAGCCCGGCTGCGCGCGCTGCACCCCTACGACGAACCCGAACTGCTGGTGCTCGACGCGCGCGGGAGCGCTACATATGGCGCGTGGGTCAGGGACGCGACGCGCCATAGCGGCTAGCGGCTAGGTGCTAGCGGCTAGGACGAAACCGGCGTCGAGTTGCCGCTTCGGTTGCGCCTCGCTGACGCTCGCCGCCCGCAGCGGCTGCGGCTAGGGGCTCGCGGCTAGCGGCTAGACCCCAGGGTGTCGGACTGTCGAAGGCCCATCCGAACCCTCCACTGGCGGCGGTCGAATCGAGCGTCGTGGCTTCCTAGCCGCTAGCCGCTAGACCCTCGCCGCTAGCCCAGGGCCTGCTCCAGATCGTCCAGCAGGTCCTGCGCGTCCTCGATCCCCACCGAGATGCGCAGCAGGCCGTCGCTGATGCCGAGGGCGGCGCGGCGGTCGGCGGGCACCGAGGCGTGGGTCATGACGGCCGGGTGCGAGATTAGGGTCTCGACACCGCCGAGGCTCTCGGCCAGGGCCATGAGCTGGAAGCGCGGCAGCACCTCGCGGGCGCGGTCGAGCGAGCCGACGTCGAACGAGATGAGGCCGCCGAAGCCCTGCATCTGGCGGCTGGCCAGCGCGTGGTGCGGGTGGCTGGCGAGCCCTGGGTAGATGGTGCGCGTCACGCGCGGGTGGGCCGCCAGATACTCGGCGATGCGCATCGTGTTGGCGTTGGTGCGCTCCATGCGGATCGGCAGCGTCTTGGTGCCGCGCAGCACCAGCCAGCTGTCCATCGGCCCGAGGATCGCGCCGGCGGCGTTCTGCACGAAGCGGAACCACTCCTCGTCGTCCTGGTGCGCCACCACCACCACGCCGCCGACGCTGTCGCTGTGGCCGTTGAGGAACTTGGTGGTGCTGTGCAGGACGATGTCGGCGCCGAGCGTGAGCGGGCGTTGCACGTACGGGCTGGCGAAGGTGTTGTCCACCACCACGCGCACGCCGTGGCGATGCGCGATCTCGCTGGCCGCGGCCAGGTCGGTGACCGACAGCATCGGGTTGGTCGGCGACTCGACGAAGAGGTACTTGGTCGTCGGCCGGAACGCCGGGGCGATGGCGTCGAGGTCGGCGGTGTCGACGTAGCTGAAGTCGAGGCCGAACTTGCGGCGCACGCGCTCGAACAGGCGGAAGGTGCCGCCGTAGGTGTTGTCGCTCACCACTACGTGATCGCCGGACTGGAGCCGGGTGAGCACGGCGTCGATCGCCGCCATCCCCGAGGCGAACGCGAAGCCGGCCCGCCCGGCCTCGATAGCCGCGACGTTGCGCTCCAGCGTCATGCGCGTGGGGTTCTGGGTGCGTCCGTACTCGTAGCCCTTGTGCTGGCCCAGGCCTTCCTGCACGTAGGTCGAGGTCTGGTAGATCGGCGTGATGATCGCGCCGGTGGCCGGATCCGGTTCCTGGCCGGCGTGGATGCAGACGGTGGCGAAGCGGGCGCGATCGGTCAGTTTCACGGCGTCGGCCACGTTACTCTGTTATGATTCCGGCCTGCAATCGGACGCGCCGCGCGCGTCCGCGGCCGCGACCGCATGGCCGACTCCTCATCCATTCCCCCGCCGCGGCCGCCGGCCCTGCCGAGCGGCGAGGCCGGGGCGTACGCACTCGCCCCCCGCCCCTGGATCGTCGTCGGGCCGCCGTCGCGGGCGACGCCGGTCGAGGCGGCGCGTGGCTGGCTGATCGGCACGCTGCCGGGCAAGGCGCTGCTCGTCGGCCTGGCGGTGAAGGTCGGGCTCGGCACGCTTCGCCTCGTCGTCGATCCGCTGCCCGACTGGCTGTCGCCGGTGGACACCGCCGGTACGCTGGCGCTCATCCTCGGGCTCGGCTACGTCGCGGCGCGCGGCGCGGTGTGGATGCGGCGCCGGCTGCTGTGGCGCGTCCGCCGCAAGCTGATCCTGTCGTACATCTTCGTCGGCCTGGTGCCGAGTCTGCTGATCGTCGCGTTCTTCCTGCTGGCCGGCCTGCTGCTGTTCCGCAACATGGCCAGCTACCTGGTGCAGACGCGGCTCAACGCCCACGCCGAGCAGGCCCGCTTCCTTTCCCAGACGGTGCTGCTCGACGTGCAGCGGGCGCCGACCGCCGAGGCGGTGCGCGATACGCTCGAACGGCAGCAGACGAGCGGAGCGGCCCGTTACCCGTTCCTGTCGTTCGCGCTGGTGCCGGCCAAGGGGCTGCAGTGTCCGCTGGCGGTGGCGCCGATCGCCTCCGGGCGCATGCCGCCGATCGGCCTGCCGACGACGGCGGGGCCGTGGGCGCATCTGCCGGCGCCGCTCGCGCTGCCGCCCTGGCTGACCTGCGACGGCGTCGCCCGCATCGTCGCCTACGACGCCGCCGGAGGCACTGGCGATCCGGACGTGCGGCTGGTGGCGCGCGCCGTCGCCGTGCCGCCGGTGGCCGCGCCGACGTGGGCGGTCGTGCTCGACCTGCCGATCTCGGCGGTGGTGGAGCAGCGCATCGGCGACGAGACCGGCATCCGCCTCGGGGCGATCGCCCGCGTGCCGATCGACGAGTCGCCGGCGCCGATCCCCGGCCTGCGCGCCGAGGCCCGTCCCGAGCGGCCGCCGGCCGGCTCGGCCGTCGATCAGATCCTGCGCCGCTGGGTGGTGCTCGTCGAACACCTCGACTGGGCCGGCGGCGGCAGCGGCACGGTGAGCGTCGAGCTGTCGCTCGGTCTGCTCGAGATGTACCGGCGCATCGGCGCCGAGTCGGCGCTGGGCGGCGCGATGAGCAACGTCGTGCTGCTGCTGCTGTTCGCGATCGGCTGCCTGTTCCTGGTGATCCAGGCGGTGGCGCTGGTCATCGGCCTGACCCTGGCGCGGCAGATCACCGGCGCGGTACACGACCTCTTCACCGGCACGCAGCACTTGCGCAACCGCGATTTCACCCACGTGATCCCGGTGCGGGCCCGCGACCAGCTCGGCGAACTGGCCGATTCGTTCAACGCCATGACCGGCGAAGTGACCCGGCTGCTCTCGGACGTCGCCCACAAGGAGCGCCTCGAGCAGGAGTTCCAGACGGCGCGCGAGATCCAGATGAAGCTGCTGCCGCACGGCCCGTTGACGGTGCCGGGCATCGCCGTGTCGGCGTATTGCGAACCGGCCCGCGAGGTGGGCGGCGACTACTACGACGTGTTCCCGGTCGGCGAGCACCAGTTCGGTTTCCTGATCGCCGACGTGTCGGGCAAGGGCGTCGGCGCCGGCCTCTACATGGCGCAGCTCAAGGGGCTGGTGCTGTCACTGGTGCGCATCCACGCGTCGCCGCGCGACCTGCTGGTGGCGGTCAACCGCGTCATCGCCGATCACCTCGACGGCAAGAGCTTCATCACGATGAGCTACCTGGTGGTCGACCTGCAGCGCCAGGTGATGACCTACGCCCGGGCCGGGCACTGTCCGCTGCTGCTTGTGCCGGCGCGGCGCGGCAGCGTGCTGCCGCCGGTGAAGACGCTGGCCCCCGACGGACTGGTCGTCGGCCTGAAGCTCGACGACGGGGCGATGTTCGAGTCGCTGCTCGAAGAGGTGACGGTGCCGCTGGCGCCCGGCGATCTCGTCGTCCTGTTCACCGACGGCATCAGCGAGATGATGAACCACGATCACGATTGCTTCGGCGAGGGCCGGCTCGGCGAGCTGGCCGGCGCGTACCGCGACCTGCCGCTCGATCAGCTGGCCGCCACCCTGGTGCACGAGGTACGGTCGTTCGGCGCCGGCGCCGGCCAGCACGACGACATGACGATGCTGCTGCTCCGCGCCGAGGCGGTCGGCGCACCGGTGGCCGGCGCACTGGCCGCCGCCAGCGAGGAGGTGTCGTGACCGACGGCGAGGTGGTCTTCCGCACGCAGTCGGAAATCGAAGCCTCGGTGGTGCTGGCGCTGCTGCAGAGCCAGGGGCTGCACGCCGTCCGCCTCGCCGGGCCGCCGCCGGGCGTGTTCGCGTTCACGGTGTCGCCATTCGGGGAATACCGCATCACCGTGCCGCCGGCCGAGGCCGCCGACGCGCGGCGCGTGCTCGACACTCACGGCGACGCCAGCGGCACCGGCATCGTCGTGCCGCTCGACAGCCACTTCGCGGCGGTGGAGTCGCGCATCGGCTACCGGTTCCGTGACCGCGGCCTGCTCGAGCACGCGCTGACCCACAAGTCGCGCACCGCCGAAGACCCGAGCGGCGGCGTGGCCGACAACGAGTCGCTGGAGTTCCTCGGCGACGCCGTGCTCGGCTTCGTCACCGCCGACGTGCTCTACCGCGAGTTCCCGCAGTTCACCGAGGGCCCCAAGTCGAAGGCCAAGGCGGCGCTGGTCTCGACGACCGCGCTGGCCGGCATGAGCCGCGATCTCGGCCTCGGCGACGCGCTGCTGCTCGGCCGCGGCGAGGAGAAGACCGGCGGCCGGGCCAAGCAGGCGCTGCTCGCCGACGTGTTCGAGGCGGTGATCGCCGCCATCTACCTCGACGGCGGCATCGAACCGGCGCGCGCCTTCGTCGAACGCCAGATCCGCCCGCTGCTCGCCGACGTCCGCCAGTCGCCGATCTTCGGCCGCGACCACAAGTCGGCGCTGCAGGAGCGGCTGCAGGGCCAGGGGCGGTCGCTGCCGACCTACCGCATCGCCAGCGAATCGGGCCCCGACCACCAGAAGGTGTTCCACGTCGACGTGCGCATCGACGGCCAGGTCGCTGCGACCGGGACGGGGCGGACGAAGAAGGATGCGGAACAGGAAGCGGCCAGACTCGCCCTCGAGAACCTGGCGGGCGAGGGGAGCCGCTTCGAATAGCGGCTAGGGATTAGCGGCTAGCGGCTAGCGGCTAGACAGCCCCGCCGTCTCGCCGACACGGCGTCATGTTCAACCAACCACGGCTCTGTGCGTCTCGTCGCAGCATGACGTCGTCGGGCCTAGCCGCTAGCCGCCAGCCCCTAGCCGCTAGTCGATCTCGATGATCCCCCAGCCGCCCTTGCGCTCGCCGGGCTGGCCGGCGACCGCCATCGACGGCTCGGCGTGGGGCAGGCGGGCCAGGGCGTAGGCGTGCACTTCGCGGGCGACGTCGTCGACGCCGGGCGGCATCGGCCGGGCGTGCAGGCGCACCCACAGCCGCAGCATCGGGTCGGCGAAGCTGTACCGCTTGTGGCGCGCGACGACCAGATCGACGTCCTCGAGCCACGACAGGTAGTCCTTGGTGGACCCAGGCGTACGGCGCATGCGCTGCGAGATCTCGGTGAGCGTCAGCGGCTCGTCCTCGGCGAGGATCTCGAGAATGGCCTTGAGCGCGCCGTAGCCGCGGGCGCGCTGCAGGCGCAGCTCGTAGCGGTAGCCGCACCACGCCGCCAGCGCGCCGTCGGTGGTCAGCAGCGCGGTCAGCGCGCTCACCGGATCGCCGCCGCGTTGGCTCATCGCCGCGGTGGCCTCGCCGAGCGCGCGCACGTAGGCGGCGCGGCCGTCGGCCAGCGCCTGGATGCTCACCGCCAGGTCGTCGCGATCGACCGGCCCGTCCGACGCCGGCAGCATCGCCGCGACGTCGGCGACCGAGAGCGGCGGCAGATGCACCACCTCGAAGCGCGAGGCGGCGTCGCGCAGCACGCGCAGCGCGCGCGTCACGTAGCGGCTCGAGCAGACGAAGCGGTTGGGGCTGTCGCCGACCGCCTGCACCAGCTCGCGCAGGACGTAGCGCAGGCCGGGGAAGTTCTCGAAGGTGCGCAGCTCCAGCACCTCGTCGAGCAGGAACGTCGCCGGCTGGCCGTCGGGCGTACGGGCGCGCTGGAAGAACGCCAGCGTGCGGTCGAAGGCGTCGCGGGCGCTGGCCGGCACCGGCACCTCGCCGCGGGCCAACCCGGGATCGACGAACGGCGAGCTGGTGAACACCGCGTGGAAGAAGCGCTCCGGCGTACTGGCGGCGCGCTCGACGTCGATGTATTGGCAGCTCGGCCGGCCCAGGCGATCGACCAGCGCGTGCAGCAGCGTGGTCCGGCCAGTGCCGCAGCCGCCCAGGACCACCGGCACCCGCGACGGGGCCGCGTCGAGCGCCGCGACGACGCGGCGCTCCAGTCCAGCGTGGGCGGCCATCATGACGCCGCCCGCTCCATCGGCAGCCGCACGCCGCGGGCGTGGGCCGCGGCCACGGCCTCGGGATACCCGGCGTCGGCATGACGAATCACGCCCATCCCGGGGTCGCAGGTGAGGACGCGTTCGAGGCGGCGGTCGGCCTCGGCGGTGCCGTCGGCGACGACGACCATGCCGGCGTGGATCGAGTAGCCGATGCCGACGCCGCCGCCGTGGTGCAGCGACACCCAGGTGGCGCCGGCGGCGGTGTTGAGCAGCGCGTTCAGCAACGGCCAGTCGGCGATGGCGTCGCTGCCGTCGCGCATGCCCTCGGTTTCGCGGTTGGGCGAGGCGACCGACCCGGCGTCGAGATGATCGCGGCCGATGACGATCGGCGCCGAGACCACGCCGTCGCGGACCAGGCGGTTGAGCGCGAGGCCGAAGCGGGCGCGGTCGCCGTAGCCGAGCCAGAAAATGCGGGCCGGCAGGCCCTGGAACGCCACGCGCTCTTGCGCCAGGCGGATCCAGCGGCACAGCGCCTCGTCGGCGGCGAACATCTCGAGCGCGGCGCGATCGGTGGCGGCGAGATCGGCCGGGTCGCCCGAGAGCACCGCCCAGCGGAACGGGCCTTTGCCTTCGCAGAAGAGCGGCCGCACGTACTCGGGCACGAACCCGGGAATGGCGAAGGCGTCGGTGACGCCGGCGCGCACCGCCTGGGCCCGGATGTTGTTGCCGTAGTCGAACACGACGGCGCCGCGGGCCTTGAGGGCGAGCATCGCCGCGACGTGGCGACCCATCGCCGCGACGCTGCGCGCCTCGTAGGCGCGAGGGTCGGCGGCGCGCAGCGCATCGGCCTGCGCCAGCGTCAGGCCATCGGGCACGTAGCCGCCGACGGCGTCGTGCGCCGACGTCTGATCGGTGACCACGTCGGGCACCACGCCGCGGGCGACCAGCGCCGGCAGCACCTCGGCGGCGTTGGCGCAGAGCGCGACCGACCGCGCCGTGCCGGCCGCGGTCCACTCGGCACAGCGGGCCAGGGCGACGTCGAGCGAATCGGTGGCCTCGTCGAGGTAGCGCGTCGCCAGGCGGCGGTCGATCCGCGTGCGATCGACCTCGACCACCAGCGCGACGCCGCCGTTCATGGTGACGGCCAGCGGCTGGGCGCCGCCCATACCGCCGAGGCCGGCGGTGACGGTGAGACGGCCGGCCAGCGTGCCGCCGAAGTGGCGGGCGGCGAGCGCCGCCAGCGTCTCGTAGGTGCCCTGCAGGATGCCCTGCGTGCCGATGTAGATCCAGCTGCCGGCGGTCATCTGGCCGTACATGGTGAGGCCGCGGTCCTCGAGATCGCGGAACGTCTCCCAGGTGGCCCACGCCGGCACCAGGTTGGCGTTGGCGATGAGCACGCGCGGCGCGTCGGCGTGCGTGCGGAACACGCCGACCGGCTTGCCCGACTGTACCAGCAGCGTCTCGTCGCCGTCGAGCGCGCGCAGCGCCGCGACGATGGCGTCGTACGCGGCCCAGCTGCGCGCCGCGCGTCCGGTGCCGCCGTAGACGACGAGGTCGTCGGGCCGCTCCGCCACCTCGGGATCGAGGTTGTTCATCAGCATGCGGAGCGCCGCTTCCTGCGGCCACCCCTTGCAACTCAGGGTCGTGCCGCGTGGTGCGCGGATCGTGCGGACGGCGGTGGTCATGAGCCGGGTCGCGCGGGGGGTCGCGCGAACGAAGTGTAGACGCTAAAGAGGTGACGACACGTTGTCAATCCGAATTTCGAAATCGTCGAAAGCGAATTCAGTTGACAACCACTCCGCACGCGTACTCGACTGCGCCGCTGGCGATCAGCGCGCGCGCCGCGGCGATGTCGGGCGCCGGCGGACGATCGGCGGCGAGCGGCGCGATCGCGGCGCGAACGCGCGCGTGCACCTGCATCAGCGGCGGCGACGACACCAGCGGCGCGAGCAGGTCGAGCGCCTGGCAGGCGCAGACGAGCTCGACGGCGACGACGTGCGCGGCGAGCGTCACGGCGCGATCGGCCTTGAGCGCGGCGTGCATGCTCATGCTGACGTGGTCCTCCTGGTTGGCGGAGGTGGGGATGGTGTCGACGCTGGCCGGGTGCGCCAGCGTCTTCAGTTCCGACGTCAGCGCCGCCGCGGTGACTTGCGCCAGCATCAGCCCCGACTCGAGTCCGCCGTGACGGGTGAGGAACGCCGGCAGGCCGCTGAGCGCCGGGTTGACCAGCCGCTCCGACCGCCGTTCGCTGATCGTCGCCAGCTGCACGACGGCCAGCGCCAGCGTGTCGTGGAAGTTGCCGCCCGAGACGATGGCGCCGTCGTCGGCGAAGACCATCGGGTTGTCGGTGGCGCTGTTGGCCTCGATCTCGACGACGCCGCGCACCCAGGCGATGGCGTCGCGGGCGGCGCCGTGCACCTGCGGCACGCAGCGCATCGAATAGGCGTCCTGCACCCGGCCGCAGTTGGCGTGCGAGTGGTTGAGCGGGCTGCCGGCGACCAGCCGCTGCAGGTTGTCGGCCGACACCCGCTGGCCGACGTGCGGCCGGGCGGCGTGGATGCGGGCGTCGAACGGCGCGATCGACCCGCGCAGCGCGTCGAGGGTCAGCGCCGCGACGACGTCGGCGGCGCGGGCCAGCCGCGCCGCGTCGGCGACGGCCAGGGCCAGCACCGCGGTGGAGGCCTGCGTGCCGTTGACCAGGGCGAGGCCCTCCTTGGCCGCCGGCCGGATCGGCGCGATGCCGGCCGCGGCCAGCGCCGCCGCCGCCGGCGTGCACGCCGTGCCGTCCCAGACGTCGCCCTCGCCGATGAGCGCGAGCGCGATGTGGGCCAACGGCGCCAGGTCGCCGCTGGCGCCGACCGAGCCGCGGCTCGGCACGAAGGGGTGGATGTCGTGGTTGAGGCAGGCGATGAGCGCGTCGAGCGTCTCGGGGCGCACCCCGGAGTACCCCTTGGCCAGCACGTTGGCGCGCAGCGCCATCGCCGCCCGCACGGCGCGGACCGGCAGTGGCTCGCCGGCGCCGGCGGCGTGGCTGCGCACCAGGTTCAGCTGCAGCTGCTCGAGGTCGGCGCGGTCGATGCGCGTCTGGGCGAACGAGCCAAAGCCGGTGTTGACGCCGTAGACCGCGGCCTCGCCGGCGGCGGCGCGATCGACCACCGCGCGCGACGCCGTCACCGCGGCGCGCGCCTCGTCGCCGATCGTCACCGCCGCGCCGTCGGCCACCGCGACGATCTGCTCGAGACTCAGCGTGTGCCCATCGAGAACGATCATCGGGTCAGCATACTCGCTTCATCCACTGGCGCCGGCGGCGAGCGGACTGATATCCTGACGTGTCCGGCGCGACGACGGGCACGCGACAGTGCCCCGATGACGCCGGCCGGCGGATGACGGCGACATGAACATCGCGGTGTTGGGCGCCCAGTGGGGCGACGAAGGCAAAGGGAAGATCGTCGATCTGCTGACGCCGCACTTCGCCGTCGTCGGCCGCTACCAGGGAGGCCACAACGCCGGCCACACCGTCTACGTGCGCGGCCAGAAGTTCGTCCTGCACCTGATCCCGTCGGGCATCCTGCACGCCGGCGTCACCTGCCTCATCGGCAACGGCGTCGTCGTCGATCCGACGGCGCTGTTCCACGAGGTCGACGAGCTGAAGGGCCTCGGCATCGACGTCGACGGCCGTCTCTTCGTCAGCGACCGGGCGCACATCATCCTGCCGTATCACCGCGAACTCGACGTGCTCAGCGAAGCGCGGCGCGGCGAGCGCAAGATCGGCACGACGTCGCGCGGCATCGGTCCGGCTTACGAGGACAAGATCGGCCGCCGCGGCGTGCGGCTGTGCGATCTCACCGACGCGCCGGCGCTGGCCGAAGAGATCGAGCACAACGTCCACGCCCGCAACCAGATCATCAAGGACACCCACCTCGACTGGCGGCAGGTCTACGACACGCTGCTGGCGCAGGCCGAGCGGCTCAAGCCGTGGACGACCGACGTGTCACTCCGCCTGCACCAGGCGATGGCGGCGGGGCAGCGCGTGCTGTTCGAGGGCGCGCAGGGCACGATGCTCGACATCGACCACGGCACCTATCCGTTCGTCACCTCGTCGAACGCGTCGATTGGCGGCGTGTGCACCGGGCTCGGCGTCCCGCCGCAGGCCGTGGGCGGCGTGCTGGGCGTGGCCAAGGCCTATACCACCCGCGTCGGCGAAGGGCCGCTGCCGACCGAACTGCACGGCGAGATGGGCACGCGGTTGCGCGAAAGCGGCAACGAGTACGGCGCCTCCACCGGCCGGCCGCGCCGCTGCGGCTGGTACGACGCGGTGGCCGTCCGCTACGCCGCCCGCCTCAACGGCCTGCAGTCGATCGCCCTGACCAAGCTCGACGTCCTCGACGGCCTCGAGACGATCGAGGTGGCGGTCGCGTACCGCATCGGCGGCCGCGTGGTGGAGGAGTTCCCGGCCGCACTGCCGCCCGGCGAGGCCTGCGAGCCGGTCTACGAGCAGTGGCCCGGATGGACGACGCCGACCAAGGGCGCCACCCGCTTCGACGCCCTCCCCGAGGCGGCGCGCAAGTACGTCGCCCGGCTCGAGGAAGTGAGCGGCGTGCCGATTGCCCTGGTCTCCACCGGGTCCGACCGGGAGGAGACGATCATCAGAGACGATCGCCCCCTCGCGGCTTGGTTGAAATAACGCGCGCCGCTCGCGGGCGATCGTCGGCGGCTAGCGGCTAGCGGCTAGGGGCCAGAACGGGGACGTCATACTGCGGCCACGGCGCCAGCGACTGCGCCATCATCGTGAGTCTAGCCGCTAGCCGCAAGACCCTAGCCGCTACTGCCGCCTGTGCTTTTCACAGAACAGTGAGAGCGCCTCGGCATTCGCGCCGTTGAACTCGATGCCGGCGCGGTAGCGCGGCGACAGGTTCTTCGGCATCTCGTACGAGGCCCAGGCGACCGAGCCGAGGCAGCGGACGACGCCGCGGGCGTCGGCGAATGAGATGCGTACCCGCTGGTTGGGCTTGAGGGCGAACGGCGCCAGCACCTGCGCGCCGAGCACCGACAGGTCGAGCAGCGCGGCCGGATCGCCGTCGACCAGGATCTCGACGCCCTCGGCGATGCGGACGCGCGGCGCCCGGCGGACGCCCTGCGCCGCCGGCTTGGCCACTGGCTCGGTGCTGCCCGGCACCGGGGGGCGGCGCACGCCGGACGGCCGTGGGCTGGCGTCGTGGGCGACGACGCGGACCTCGCACTCGGCCAGTGTCGGATCGTCCTTGACGCGGCCGATCAGCGCGGCGCCGCGTGACGTGCCCGAGAACTCGCGCTCGACGGCGACGATGCGCGGCCGGTAGCGGAAGATGTGCTCGAGCGCTTCGATCGCCTCGCCGTCGGTGAAGCTGTGCACGCGCCCGCCCGACTCGAACCGCGCCCGCAAGGTCGGAAGCGTGGGTTCGGGACCGATGACGACGATGGTGGCGGACACGAGGATCCCAGTGTAACGAGTGGAGGGACCAGGGACCAGGGACCGGGGACCAGGGAAGAGCGTGTCGAGATGTCGCGCTGTCACTCGGCGTGCAGCACGCGAAGCGTGACAACGGTCCTCCCTGGTCCATGGTCCCCGAATCCCTGGTCCCTCCACGCGCCAGATAGAATTGTCCAATGCTGCATGAAGTGGCCCTGCAGTGCCGGGCCGTGGTCAAGCGCTACGCCGACGTCGTCGCCGTGGACGGGCTGGATCTCGAGGTGCGGCGCGGTGAGTGCTTCGGGCTGCTCGGGCCGAACGGCGCCGGCAAGACGACGACGATCGAGATGCTCGAGGGGTTGTTGACGCCGGACGAGGGCGAGGTGCGGGTCCTCGGCCAGGGCTGGGCCGACAACGGCCACGCGCTGCGGACGCGGCTCGGCATCCAGCTGCAGGAGACGCAGCTGTCCGAGAAGCTGTCGGTCGAAGAGACGCTGCGGCTGTTCCGGTCGTTCTATCCGCAGGGCCCGACGGTGGCGGAGCTGCTCGCGATTGTCGGCCTCGAGGGCAAGCGCGAGGCGTGGGTGGGGAAGCTGTCGGGCGGCCAGAAGCAGCGGCTGTCGGTGGCCTGCGCGCTGGCCGGCCGACCCGACGTGCTGTTCCTCGACGAGCCGACCACCGGCCTCGATCCGCAGTCTCGATTGCAGCTGTGGGACGTGCTGGCGCGCTTCAAGGCCGGCGGCGGCACCATCCTGCTGACGACCCACTATATGGACGAGGCGGCGACGCTGTGCGACCGCGTCGGCGTCGTCGATCGCGGCAAGCTGATCGCGTTGGGGACGCCAGCTGAGCTGGTGGCGTCGCTGGGCACGCCGCACGTGATCGAAGTGACCGTCGACGACCCCGCACGGCTGCCGCCGGCGGCGGCCTTCGCCGCCCTCGCCGGCGTGCGCGACGTGCGGGTCACGCCGCCGCAGGTGGCGCTCGGCAGCGTCGCCATCCACGAGACCGTGCCCGCGGTGCTGGCGGCGTTGACCGCGGCCGGCACCTCGATCCGCGAACTGGCCACCCACAGCGCGACGCTCGAGGACGTGTTCGTGTCGCTGACCGGAAGGCACCTGCGCGATGGCTAGGACGAGCGAGGCGGAGCCTCGAAGCGAGCGGCTGCACCCGCTGCGTGAGCTGACCCTGGTGCGGATGCGCGAGTTCCTGCGCGAGCCCGAAGCGGTGTTCTGGGTGTTCGCTTTTCCGGTGATCATGACCTGCGCGCTCGGGGTCGCCTTCCGCAGCCGGGCCGACGAGCCGGTGATCGTCGGCGTCGAGCGGTCGGCGCAGGCGGCGGCGGTGACCGGCGCGCTCGAACGCGCCGGCGGGTTCGTGATCCGCGAGGTCGATCCGGCAACGGTGGATCGGGCGCTGCGCGACGGCGCCGTGCAGGTCGTGGTCGTGCCCGGCGACCCGCCCACCTACCGCTTCGATCCCGCCCGCGCCGAGAGCCAGGTGGCCCGGCTCACCGTGGATGCCGCCCTGCAGCGGGCCGCCGGCCGTCAGGACGCCTTCGCGGCCGGCGAGGACGCCGTGCGGGCCGTCGGTTCCCGCTATATCGACTGGCTGGTGCCCGGGCTGCTCGGCATGAACATCATGGGCACGGGCATGTGGAGCACGAGCTTCGCGATCGTCACGGCGCGGACCCGCAAGCTGCTGAAACGGCTGGTGGCCACGCCGATGCCGCGTTCGCAGTACCTGCTGTCGCTGCTCGCGAGCCGGCTGGTGTTCCTGGTCGCCGAGGTGGTGGTGCTGGTCGCCTTCGCGTGGATCGCGTTCGGCGTCGCCGTGCACGGCAGCCTCGCCACCCTCGGGCTGGTCTGTCTCGTCGGCGCGTTCGCGTTCGGCGGCATCGCGCTGCTCACCGCCAGCCGCGCCCGGACGATCGAGGGCGTGTCCGGGCTGCTCAACCTCGTGATGGTGCCGATGTGGGTGTTCTCGGGCGTGTTCTTCGCCTCGTCGAACTTCCCCGACGCCATCCAGCCGTTCGTGCAGGCGCTGCCGCTCACCGCCCTGAACGACGCCTTGCGCGCGGTGATGAACGACGGCGACGCGGTGGCCGCCATCTGGCCCGAACTGGCGATTCTGACGGCGTGGGGCGGGGCCTCCTTCGTCGCCGCCCTGAAGCTCTTCCGCTGGAGTTGAGCGGCGACGCTGGCAGCGGCTAGGGACTAGCGGCTCGCGGCTAGTGAGATCACACTGTCACGTTACGGACGAGTGAAGCCGTGGTACTTGGCACGCGTGTCGCGGCCAGCCTAGCCGCTAGCCCCTAGCCGCTAGCCGCTGGTCGGGCGTCAGACAGCCACCTCATCCCGCGCCCGCTCCGCGTAGTGCTCGATGAGCGCCTTCTGCGCGTCGAGGGGGACGGCGCCGTCGGCGATCCGCGCGCGTTCGTAGCGGCCCGATGGCGTCAGGATCCACGCCCGCGTGTTGTCGGCCAGCAGCGTGGCCAGGACGACGTCGCGCAGGTGGCTGCGCAGCGCCGGGTCGGTCACCGGCGCCAGCACCTCGACGCGGCGGTCGAGGTTGCGTTCCATCAGGTCGGCGCTGCCGATGTAGAGCTCGGGGTCGCCGCCGTTCTCGAAACAGTAGAGGCGGGAGTGTTCGAGCAGCCGGCCGACGATCGAGCGGACGCGGATGTGGTCGCTGATGCCGGGGATGCCGGGCCGCAGGCAGCACACGCCGCGGACGATCAGATCGATCGGCACGCCGGCCTGCGACGCCTTGAACAGCGTGCGGATCATCGGCACGTCGGCGACGGCGTTGTTCTTGATGACGATCCCGGCCGGCCGGCCGGCACGGGCGTGATCCATCTCGCGCTCGATCAGCGCCTTGATGCCGGTGCGCAGGCCCACCGGCGCGACCAGCAGGGCCCGATAGCTGCGCTTGTTCGAGTAGCCGGTGAGCGTGTTGAAGACCTCGCTCACGTCGTCGACGATGGCCGCATCGGCGGTGAACAGCCCGAGGTCGGTGTAGATGCGCGACGTGGTGCGGTTGTAGTTGCCGGTGGCGACGTGGGCGTAGCGGCGGATGCCGCCGGTCTCCTTGCGCACGACCAGGCACAGCTTGCAGTGCACCTTCAGGTTGACCAGCCCGTAGACCACGTGGATGCCGGCCGATTCCAGCCGCGTCGCCCAGGCGATGTTGTTCTTCTCGTCGAAGCGCGCCTTGAGCTCGACCAGTACCGCCACCTGCTTGCCCTGCTCGGCGGCCTGGATCAGCAGGTCGACCAGCGGCGAATCGGCGCCGATGCGATAGAGCGTGATCTTGATGGCGACGACGTGCGGGTCGGCCACCGCCGCCTTCAGGAAGGTCTCCACCGAGGTGAAGGAGTCGAACGGATGGTGGACCAGGAAGTCCTGGTCGGCGATCTGCTCGAACACCATGTCGGTGTCGTCGGGCCCCCACAGCGTGCGCGGGTGGAAGGCCGGATCTTTGAGCGCCGGCCGGTGCAGCGCGTAGACGCCGTGGAGGTCGCCCAGGCCCATGCGGGCGCTGCTGCGCACCACCACGTCGTGATCGACTTCGAAGTTGTCGATCAGGATGTCGAGGACGCGGCGCGGCATGTCGGCTTCCACCTGCAGCAGCGACAACGCCCCGTAGCGGAGCTGCTTCAGGCCGCGGTCCACCGTCTCGAGCAGGTCGTCGGCCTCGTCCTCCTGGATCACCATGTCGGTGTCGCGGATGACGCGGAACAGATGCGCGCCTTCGACCTGCGTGCCGGGGAACAGGGCGCGGACGTTGCGGCGGATGACGTCCTCGAGGAAGACGAACGTGGTGCCCGGCGCCGTGGACAGCCCGGCCGGCAGCGGCACCAGCCGCGGCAGCATGCCCGGCACCTTCACGCGCGCGAACTTGATGCGGCCGCCGTGGCGGACCCGCACCGCCAGGTTCATGCTCAGATTCGAGATGAACGGGAACGGATGCCCGGGGTCGAACGCCAGGGGCGTCAGCACCGGGAACACCTGCGCCTCGAAGTACTCGGTCAGCCAGGCGTCGATGGCCGGCGTGTAGTCGGCCGGGTCGAGGAAGCGGATGCCCTCGCTCGCCAGCTGCGGCCGCAGGTCGTCCATCCAGACCCGCGTCTGCTCGGCCATCTGTTCGCCGGCACGGCCGCGGATGACTTCGAGTTCCTCGTCGGTGCTCAGGCCGTCGATGGAGGTGTCGTCGATGCCGGCGCGGAACTTCTTCAGCAGCGTCGCCACCCGCACCATGAAGAACTCATCGAGGTTCGTGGCCGAAATGGCCAGGAACTTCACGCGTTCGAGCAGCGGATGGGTCGGGTCGGACGACTGCGCCAGCACCCGCCGGTTGAACTCCAGCCAGCTGAGCTCTCTATTGATATAGAGGCCGGCGTGGCCGAGGTCGTCGGGGGCGATGTCTGACGGCGGGGCCGCCGGCTCGGGCGGTGGGGCGGTGGCCGGGCGGCGGCGGCGCGGTGGGCGGGGCACCGGCGCGTCCGCACCAGGCCGATCGGAGGGGCTCAGCGTGGTGAGGGGACGGGCCATGACGGCGGCTCCGCCAGCATACCAAAGGGGCTCGACCCGCCCGGCGTAACGAGTGTGTAAATCCTTGCAGTGGCGGGAGATGCCACGCAGCTCAGGACTCGAACCAGAGCAGCACGGCCATCACCACCACGGCCACCGTGACCACCCGCTGAATCCACACGTGGCCGAAGCGGACGGCCAGCCGCACGCCGGCCATCGCGCCCAGGGCGTTGCCCGCCGCCAGGGCCAGGCCCAAGCCCCAGTCGATCACACCGCCGGCGGCGAAGATCGCCACCGACAGGAGCGTGAGCAGCAGGACCGACAACAGCTTCACCGCGTTGCCGCGCAGCAGGTCCATCCCGGCCACGCTCGTCGCTGCCAGGATGGCGAAGCCGACGCCGGCCTGGATGAAGCCGCCGTAGAGGCCGATCAGGAGGAAGGCCGTGATGAGCCCGGGGTGCCACGGCGACAGCAACGCCGCCCGATTGGCGGGCCGCGGGCGCGCGACCAGCGTCCACAGCGTCATGCCGAGCATGGTCAGGGCCAGCACGCGGCGGAACGCGAAATCGGAGAGTTGCAGCGCCAGCCAGGCACCGACCGCCGCCCCGGCCATGGCCGGCACGCTCACCGCGCCGGCCCAGCGCCAGTTCATCACGTTGGACCGGTGGAAGCCGACCACGCCGGCCAGGTTCTGGGCGAGCACGCCGAGGCGGTTGGTGCCGTTGGCCTCGGCGGCCGGCAGGCCCAGGAAGAGCAGCAGCGGCAGGGTCAGGAACGACCCGCCGCCGGCCAGCACGTTGAGCGCGCCAGAGACGAGGCCGACCGCGAACAGCGTGGCCAGCGGCCACCACTCGGCGAGGTCCACTGCGGATCAGTATAGTGAACGGTCGATGCCCGGCCGTCCGCTCGTCGCCGTGTCGTTCGTGGTCGCCGTGACGGTGGTCGCGCTGCGCGGCGCGCAGCCCAACGCGCCGGCCGCCGTCAACCAGCCGGCCACCGAGATCTACCTGGCGCCGATGAAGTTCGGTCCGACCGGGCCGCTGGTCGGCCCGGCCCGCAACGTGAGTGAGAACCCCGGCCGCTACGACAACCAGCCGTTCTTCGGCAGCGACGGCCGGACGATGCTGTTCGCCTCGAATCGTGACGGCACGCAGACCGACATCTACTTCCTCGAACTGCCAACGCGACAGATGCGGCAGTTCACCCACACGCCCGAGTCGGAGTACTCGCCGACGGTGATGCCCGACGACGCCGGCGTGTCGGCCATCCGCGTCGAGGCCGACGGCACGCAGCGGGTCTGGAAGTTCGGCGAAGGCGGCGCCGACGCCGCCGTGGTGCTGCGCGACGTGAAGCCGGCTGGCTACCACGCGTGGATTGACAGCGGCCGACTGGCGGTGTTCGTCCTGGGGACGCCGAACACCCTGCAGGTCGTGGACGTCGCCAGCGGCAAGGCCGAAACGGTGGCGAGCGACATCGGCCGCGCGCTGCTGCGCCGGCCCACCGGGACGATCAGCTTCGTCCAGCGCGACGGCAACGGCTGGATGGTCAAGGAGTACGACCCGGCCAGCCGGGCGGTGCGGCCGCTGGTCGCGGCCCTGGAGGGCAGCGTGGAGCGCGACGCCGCCTGGGGGCCCGATGGCACCCTGTTCATGGCCCGCGGCGGCGAGGTCTACGGCTGGCGGCCGGGCCAGGAAGGCTTTCGCCTCGTAGGAGATCCGGGCGTCCGCGGCATTTCGCGCCTGGCCGTGTCCCGGGATGGCCGGTGGATGGCCCTGGTGGTGGCCGAAGCGCAGAATTGACAAGCTCTTAACGACCTTCGCGGCCGTCGGCGGTAGAATTCGCGCATCGCTCGGATTCGCTCCCCGCACACGCCGCCGCCAGGCGAAGGAGGACACCTATGTCGCTGACCCGTCGGCGACTCTTCACCGGCTTGGTCGAGCCCTCTCACCAGGGCACCTGGATCTCCGCACGCGGCCGCGAGGCTGCCATGTCCGGCCATGCCGAGGCCCAGGCGGGCATGCCTGCCCGGGTGATCCGCATCTCGAGCAACGAGAACCCGCTCGGGCCGGGCCAGCACGTCGTGGACGCCGTCATCGGCAAGTTCCCCGAAGCGGCGCGCTATCCCTTCAACGCCACGCAAAAGGAAGGGGCGCTCATCGGCGCCCTGGCGCAGAAGTTCGCCGCCAAGGCCGACAACCTCGTCCTCGGCCCCGGCTCGGGCGAGATCCTGACCCACGCCGTGCGCGCCTTCACCTCGCCGACCAAGCCGCTGGTCACGGCGTGGCCGTCGTTCGAGAACCCGCGCGACACGGCGAAGAAGATCGGCACGCCGGTGCGCGAGGTGGGCTTCGACGACAAGCTGCGCATCGACCTCGGCAAGATGGTCGAGGCGTCGAAGGGCGCCGGGCTGGTGTTTTTCTGCAACCCGAACAACCCGACCGCCACGGTGCACGGCAAGACCGCGGTGGCCGACATGGTGAAGGCGATTCGCGCCGCCTCGCCCGACACCGTCATCCTCATCGATGAGGCGTATCACGACTACGTGACCGACCCGGCGTACGAGTCGGCGATTCCGCTGGCCCTGAGCACGCCCAACGTCTTCGTGACCCGCACGTTCTCGAAGGCCTACGGGATGGCCGGGCTGCGCGCCGGCTACGCCATCGGCCACGCCCCGGCGATCAAGGCGATCACCGCCTACAAGATGCCCTACGGCCTGGGCACGCTGACGCTCGGCGGCGCGATCGTGGCGCTGGCCAACCAACGGCACATCGACGCCGAGACGAAGCGCAACACCGAGGTGCGGGCGTTCACGGTGAAGGCGTTCGCCGACCTCGGCGTCACCGGCACCGACTCGAACACCAACTTCGTGTTCATGGACATCAAGCGCCCGGCCGCCGGATTCCGCGACGCCTGCCGCGCCGCCGGCGTGTTGGTCGGCCGCGACTTCCCGCCGTTCCACGACCGCTACTGCCGCGTGTCGATCGGCACCATGGAGGAGATGCAGCGCGCCGTGACGGTGTTCAAGAACGTGCTGGGCGGCGGGACGAGCACGTCCCGGCAGGGGCGCTGATCATGGCCCGCGTCAAGGAGGATTCAGCCATGTCGCTGTCGCGACGGTCGTTCGTGCACACGATGGGCGCCGGCGCCGCCGGGCTCTGGATCGCCGGCCGTGGCCGCGAGGGGGCGCTCTTCGGCGGCGAGGCGCTGCACGCGCAGGGGCCGGCGCCGTCGATCATCCTGTCGAGCAACGAGAACCCGCTCGGCTGCCACCGCGACGTGCTGGCCGCGGTGCGGGGCGCGATGGGCGAATCGGGCCGGTATCCGTTCGCCAACGCCTTCGAGGTCACCGAGTTGATCGCGAAGAAGCACAACGTCAAGGCCGAGAACGTGCTGCTCGGCTCGGGGTCGACACAGATTCTCCGCACCGCCACCCACGTCTTCACCACGAAGACGGCGGGGCTGGTGGCGGCGATTCCGGCCTACGAGGAGTGCGCCGACTACGCCCGGCTGATGGGGCACCCGATCACCGGCGTGAAGCTCACCAGCGACCTGAAGATGGACCTCGACGCGCTGCAGGCGGCGTCGAAGGGCGCCGGGCTGGTGTTCTACTGCAACCCGAACAACCCGGTGGCCACCGCCATCGGCGCGTCCGACACCCGCACCTACCTGGCGACGCTGATGCAGCGGTCGCCGAACACCACGGTGCTGGTCGACGAGGCCTACTTCGAGTACGGCACCATGCCGGGCTACGAGACGTTCATCCCGGCGGCGGTCGAGAACCCGCGGGTGATCGTCGCGCGCACCTTCTCGAAGTGCTTCGGCATGGCCGGGCTGCGCATCGGCTACGCCGTCGCCCACAAGGACACCATCGCGAAGATGGCCAACTGGGACGCCATCGGCTCCATCAGCGTGATGGCGCTCGAGGGCGCGCGGGCGGCGCTGAACGTGCCGGCGACCTGGGTCAAGGCCGAGCAGGCTCGCAACGCCGAGGCGCGCAGCTTCACCCAGAAGTGGTTCGCCGATCGCGGCTACACGCCGACCGATTCGCAGACCAACTTCATGTTCGTGAACATCAAGCGTCCGTCGCGCGGGTTCCGCGAGGAGTGCCTCAAGGAAGGCGTGCTCGTCGCCCGCGACTTCCCGCCCTACGAGAACACCCACGTGCGCATCTCGGTGGGCACGATGGCCGAGATGCAGAAGGCCGTCCAGGTGTTCGAGCACGTGCTGGCGAGGCCCGCCAAGGCGGCTGCCGCGTAAGGTGCGGTTGAGGTAGACTCTGCACCACCAGTCGGCCGATGGCGGCCGGCGGACCGGATGGTTCGGGACCGGGTTGCTTTCCAACTGCGCGAGCGGGGACGGGAAGGAACCCGGTTTCGTGTTTTCGGGGGACGGGGGGCACATGGAGATCGATCGACGCGCGTTTCTCGTGAGTGTCGGCGGCCTGGCGGCCGTGGAGGCCATGGACCCGGAGGCCCGGGCCGAGGCGCTCGAGCATTACATGATGGAGAAGCTCGACGAGGAGGCCACCGGCGGCCTCACCCTCGTCGGCGGGGAAGCGCAGGTGGTGGCGGCGCCTCCCGAGGCCACCATCCGCCGCGGCGCCGGCAGCCTGTTCGGGCCGCAGGGGCCGGCCGACAACCGCAAGATGGCGCAGCTGGCGCCGATGTCGGCGGCGCCGACGCTGCTCGAGTTCTACGAGAAGCGGTTCGCGCCGGCCAACCACGTGCTGCAGAGCGCCACCCGCGCGCTGAAGACCGGCATGAGCGAGGAGATCGTCATGGCGTGCCTGCTGCACGACGTGGTGCTCAACCTCATCAAGGTCGATCACGGCTGGTGGGGCGCGCAGATGCTCGAGCCCTACGTGTCCGAGAAGGTCAGCTGGGCGATCCGTTATCACCAGGCGCTGCGCTTCTATCCCGACTCGGCGCACGGCTACGAGTACCCCGAACTCTACAACCGCATCTTCGGCAAGGACTACGTGCCGCAGCCGCACATCAAGGCGGCCTACGAGTACGCCCGCAAGCACAAGTGGTACTTCGAGGCGCGTATGGTGACGGTGAACGACCTCTACGCCTTCGACCCGAACGCGGTGGTGTCGATGGACCCGTTCATCGACATCATCGGCCGACAGTTCAAGCAGCCGAAGGAAGGGCTGGGCAACGACAACAGTCCGACCGCGCACATGTGGCGGACGATGGCGTTCCCGGACAATCCGCTCTGAGAGCCGGGGCTCGGGACTCGGGCCTCGGGCCGAGCTGGATACAATGAAAGGGCGGGAGCTCACGCTTCCGCCCTTTCGTCTTTTCACGCCCCATGCACGTCGCACGTTTCGCGCCACTCGCCGCTGCGGCCGTCGCTCTCTACCTGTCGGCGGTCGGCGTCGTCGCCCAGCGCAGCGACGCCTTCCAGGAGTCGCGGCATCACCCGGCGCTGAAGTACGGCAGCACCGCGCCGACCGACGCCGTGGCGCGGCTGAACGCCCGGCTCGAGTCCGGCGACGTCACGCTGCGCTACACGCCCGGACCGCGTGGCTACCTGCCTGCGGTGCTCGACGCGCTGGGGATCTCGCCGACCTCGCAGGGGCTGGTGTTCTCGCCGACCAGCTTCCAGGCGTCGCACATCACCCAGGCCAACCCGCGCGCCATCTATTTCGACGACGAGGTGTCGGTGGCGTTCATCCGCGGCGCGCCGCTGGTCGAACTGGCGGCGCAGGATCCGGTGCTCGGCACGGTGTTCTACCAGCTGTCGCAGACCGAGAGCCCGACGCCGCGCTTCAATCGCAGCGAGACCTGCCTGTCGTGCCACCTGTCGTGGGACACGCGCGCCGTGCCCGGCCCGTTCGTGCTCTCCACGTTCCCGCGCCGAACCGAGCGCGACTACGCCAACGGCGGCATCGTCGATCACCGCGAGGCGCTCGATCGGCGCTGGGGCGGCTGGTACGTGACCGGCGCGCAGGTACCGCGCCGGCACATGGGCAACGTCGCGCTGGTCGGGCCGCACGCCGCGCCGCCGGAGAAGACGCCGCCGCCACCGGCGTTGAAGACGCTGGCGGGCGCCGGCCTGGTCCGCGACGAGGGCGACTACCTGACGCCGTACAGCGACGTGGTGGCCCTGCTCGTGCTGGAGCACCAGCTGCACGCCATGAACCTGATGACGCGCGCGGCCTGGGAGTACCGGCTCGCCGGCTGGGGCGCCGCGGGCGGCCCGGCGCCGGCGGCGGACCATCCCCTGTCGCCGCGCGAACTCGACGCCGCCGACGAATTGGCCGACTATCTGCTGTTCGTGGACGAAGTGCCGCTCGGCGTGGTGCGGGGCAGCAGCGGCTTCGCGGAGCAGTTCGCCGCCCGCGGGCCCGCCGACGCGGCCGGCCGTTCACTGCGCCAGTTGCAGCTCGACGGCCGGCTCATGCGCTATCCGCTGAGTTACACGATCTACTCGGCGACGTTCGCGGCGCTGCCGGCGCCGCTGAAGGCGGCGGTCTACGCGCGGCTGTGGGCCGTGCTGTCGGGCCGGGACGCGCGGCCGAAGTTCGCGCACCTGACCAAGGCCGACCGCCAGGCCATCGTCGAGATCCTGCGCGCCACCAAGCCCGACCTGCCCGACGTGTTCGCCGCCACCGCCGCGCCAGCGCGCTGACTCGAAGATGACAACGGCCGCGCCACCCGAAGGTGACGCGGCCGAGTGGTGCAAGCGACTCCCGAGCCCCGAGCCCCGAGCCCCGGCTCTTAAGAAATCATCACCCGCCGCGGGTGCTGCGCGTTGTGCTCGAGGAACGACTTCTTGTTCTCGAGCTCCTTCTCGGTCGGCTGTACCAGGCCGTTGACGTCGGTGACTCGCGACACGATCGTGTGCTCGCCGGCGGTGGCGCCCTTCCAGTCGTAGTAGAACAGCTTCCACGAGTACTTGCTGTTCTGCTTGTCCCAGGTCGCGGGCTGCCACGGGCCGTCGTCGATCTTGACCTCGACCGACTTGAAGGCGGTGCCGTCGTTCAGGGCGATGCCGGTCACCTTGTGCGAAGCGCCTTCCTTGGTGACGCGGGCGACGAACGACTTGAGCTGCAGGTGGGTGACGGCGCTCTCCAACCACTTCATCTCGCCGTTGACCATCTCGCCCTTCACGGTGCGGTACCAGCGCGCCTGGTACTTGCCCAGGTAGGGATCCTGCTGGACGATGATGTCCGACAGCCACTTCACGTTGGCGACGCCGTACCAGCCGGGCACGATCAGCCGCAGCGGGAAGCCCTGGTGGCGGGTGAGCGGCTCGTCGTTGTAGGCGTAGGCGACGATCGGCTCGGGCGACAGCGCCTTCTCACGCGGCATGCTGCGGCCGAACTGCTGGTCGAGGCTGTACTTCTGGGTGCGCCATTCGACCTCTTCGGTGCCGTGGTCGGCGCCGAGGAAGACGAACTCGCGGCCGCTGTCCTTGACGCCGACGCTCTTGAGCAGCGCCGCCAGCGACACGCCGGTCCACTTGCCGTTGCTGCACAGGCCCTGCACCGGGGCGCGGTTGCCCGAGCACTCGAAGCCGAACATCACCTCGCTCTTCGGCATCTTCTGCAGCTCGGCGATCGAGAACGCCTTCGGCGTGTTGACCAGGCCGCTGACCTTGAGCTGGAAGGTGGCCGCGTCGAGCACCGGGTGGCCGTAGTGCTGCGTGGTGAAGAACTGATCCTTCGGCGTGGTGAACGACGTGAGCGTGCGGGTGTCGAACAGCCGCCGATCGGGAGCCGGGTTGGCGTTGAAGGTCTCGGGGAACTCCAGGAAGGGCACGACGGTGGCGCCCTGCGCCAGCGCCGGCAGTACCCAGTCGGGCACGCCGATCACGCCGAGTGAGGCCGCGGCCAGTCCGCCGCGAAGAATGTCCCGCCTGCTGCGCTGCACGTCCATGATGATCCCTTTCGGATTGACTGACCGGCCCGCCTGGGGCGCCCTCACAGTAGCGCGCCTGCCGGCCGTCCTGCAAGCGATTTGCCGGCAACGACTTGCGACGATTCGCGACGCGTCGCGACCAGCCGCACCAGGGTCTCCAGGGTGCAGTACACGGCGCCGATCCACACCGGCGGGTTGGTGGTGGTGAGGCCGAACCACGGCTCCACGGTGTAATAGCGCCAGCCGCCCAGTTGCGTGCCATACAGCTCGATGGCCAGCGCGAAGAGGAAGAGCGTGGCGCACAGACGGCGATCGCCGCTGACGGTGAGATACGCGAGGAACACCGCCAGCCACGGCAGCCCGAAGGTGTCGAGGCCGGTGGCGGCGGCCGCGGCGGCATAGGCGACGAACCCGGCCGCGACGACCGCCGGCAGCCACGCCGGCGCCCGGCGGCTCATCCGGCTGGCCGCGGCATAGACCAGCGCGTGCCCCGGCGGGATGAAGAGCGGCAGGTTGTGGAGGCGGTACTCGTAGAGCCCCCAGACGTCCTTGAGGAACAGCTCCCCGGCCGTGGCCAGCACCACGCAGGCGGCCAGGGCCCGCCGCTCGGCCGTCGAGGCGCCCGCGGCGATCCACGACAGCGCCGCCCAGGTCCACGACGCGACGACGGGTTGCGCCCACCACCAACCGGCCGCGTCGAGCGGAATACCCAGGGCCAGGGTGCCCAGCGCCACGAGGACGGTTGCGTCGGCGCGCATCGCCCCGGGATTATACGAACCCATGGCCACCTTCACCGACTACCTGTGGTTCACCACCGCCGAGCGCCAGGAGTTCGTCCGCATCACCGACCGGGTGCGCGGCATCGTCCAGGCCAGCGGCATCACCGACGGCATGGTCCTGGTGTCGGCGATGCACATCACCGCCGGCGTCTACGTGAACGACTGGGAAGACGGCCTCATCCACGACTTCCAGGTGTGGCTCGAGAAGCTGGCCCCGGCTGGCCTGGCGTATCGGCATCACCAGACCGGCGAGGACAACGCCGACGCGCATTTGAAGCGGACGTTGATGGGCCACCAGGTGATCGTGCCGATCACCGCCGGCGACCTCGACCTGGGTCCATGGGAGCAAATCTTCTACGCCGAGTTCGATGGGCAGCGCCGCAAGCGGGTGGTGGTCAAGGTGATCGGAGAGTGATGGGACAATAGCGGCTCGGATGGATCTGGTTGCCGACCTCGCGCTCGTGTTGCTCGCCGCGCTCGGCGGCGGCTTCCTCGCCCAGCGGATCGGCCAGCCGCTGATCGTCGGTTACATCCTGGCCGGCGTGATCGTCGGTCCGTTCAGCGGCGGCCCGACCGTGGGCAACGTCCACGACATCGAGCGCATGGCCGAACTGGGCGTCGTGCTGCTGCTGTTCTCGCTCGGCCTCGAGGTGTCGTTCAGCGAGCTGGCGCCGGTGCGTCGCGTGGCGCTGGCCGGCGGCGTGATCCAGATCCTGGCCACCATCGCCCTCGGACTGGCCCTCGGTCTCGGGCTGGGCTGGGAGTGGCGGCCGGCGCTGTGGTTCGGCGCCATCATCTCGTTGTCGAGCACGATGGTCGCGCTCAAGACCATCCAGGCGCAGGGCCGGCTCGGCACGCTGTCGAGCCGGGTGATGCTCGGCATCCTGGTGGTGCAGGACCTGGCGGTGGTGCCGCTGATGATCGTCCTGCCCGAGTTGAGCGATCCGGACGGGGGACTCGCCAAGGTGGGCATCGCCGCCGCCCGCGCCGCCGTGCTGCTCGGCGTCATCGTGCTGTTCTCCACCAAGGTGGTGCCGCGGCTGATGGCGTTCGTGGCCCGCTGGAATTCGCGCGAGCTGTTCTTCCTGGCGACGATCACGCTCGCCGTCGGCGTCGGCTACGTGGCCTGGCGCTTCGGGCTGTCGATGGCGATCGGCGCGTTCGTGGCCGGCCTCGTCGTCTCGGAGTCGGAGTACGCCCATCAGGCGCTCAGTGACGTGGCGCCGCTTCGCGATCTGTTCGGGATGCTGTTCTTCGTGTCGGTCGGCATGCTGCTCGACCCGGCGCGGCTGTGGGAGCAGCTCGGCGTGCTGGGACTCGTGGTGGCGGCGATCCTCGTCGGCAAGGGCCTGATCCTGGCCGGTGTGGTGCGCGCCTTCGGCTACTGGAACGTGATCCCGCTGGCCGTCGGCCTGACGCTGTTCCAGGTCGGCGAGTTCGCGTTCGTGCTGGCCCGCGTCGGGTTGTCGAGCGGCGCGCTGGCCACCGACGTGTACACGCTGGCGATGAACGCCGCCATCGTGACGATGGTGCTCACGCCGGTGGCATCGGGCGCCGTGCCGGCGCTCTACGAGCGGTTGTGGCCCACGCGCAGCCGCGAGGCCTTCGAGGTGGCCAATGTGCCCGACGGCGGGTTCACCGAGCCGGTGGTGATCTGCGGCGCCGGCCGCGTCGGCCGCAGCGTGGCCGACGCGCTGCACCCGCTGGGCCTGCAGCTCGTGGTGGCGGCGCCGCCCGCCCGCAGGGGCCACCGGTCGCGCCCGTCGGGCCCGGCGGCGCGGCGCCCCGGCTCGCG
>CAYUAX010000031.1:33089-33687 GCA_964442845.1 uncultured Bifidobacteriaceae bacterium
CGTGGCCGACGCGCTGCACCCGCTGGGCCTGCCGTTCGTGATCGTGGAGTCGGACGATCGGCGCGTGCAGCAGGCGCGGCGGGCCGGCCTGCCGGTGGTGTACGGCGACGCCAGCCAGCCCATCGTGCTCGAAGCCGCCGGCCTGGCCCGCGCCCGCGCCATCCTGGTGACGGCGTCGGCGTTCGCCGACGTGCGCGCCATCGTCGCCGCGGCCCGGGTGGTGCGCGCCGACATCCCGGTGATCGCCCGCGCCGACGGCGTGGACGCGGTGCGCGCGCTCTACGGCCTGGGGATCCAGGAAGTGACGTCGCCGGAGTTCGAAGCCGCGATCGAGATGACGCGCCAGGCCCTGATGCACTTCAACGTGCCGGCGCACGACGTGTTGAGCGTGGCCTCGGCGATCCGCCACGATCGCTACGGGCAGGCGGGCGAGTCGCCGCTGGCCGTGATGTCGCAGATCGGCGAGATCGCGCGTCAGCTCGACGTCACCTGGGTGAGCGTGCCGGCCGGCAGCGCGTTCGACGGGCAGACATTGGCCAGCCTGCGGCTGCGCTCGACCACCGGCGTGTCGGTCGTGGGCATCATCCGCGACGGTCGA
>CAYUAX010000032.1:0-3089 GCA_964442845.1 uncultured Bifidobacteriaceae bacterium
GGTGGCGGCGGCCATCGGCGTGCTGCTGATCGCGTGCGCCAACCTCGCCAATCTGCTGCTGGCGGCGGGGGCCGGACGGCAACGTGAGTTCGCCGTGCGCACCGCGCTCGGCGCCGATCGCCGCCGCCTCATCGGCCAGCTGCTGGCCGAAAGCCTGGTCTTGAGCGGACTGGGCGCTACGGCGGGCGTCGCCCTGGCGGCGTGGGGGACGCGCGGCGCGACGCTGCTGGCCGCCGCGGCGATCCCGAGAACCGCCGACATCCGCGTCGATGCGGCGGTGCTGGCCTTCGTCGCCGTCACGGCGGTCGTCTCGGCGTCGCTGTTCGGCCTCGCGCCGGCGCTGCAGCTCTCCGGCGCCCGCCTGCACGACACGCTGAAGGAGGGCGGACGCGCCGCCGCGGCCTTCGTGCCGCAACGCCTGCGCGACCTGTTCATGGCGGCGCAGGTGGCACTGGCCGTTGTGCTGCTGGTCGGCGCCGCGCTGCTGGTCCGCAGCTTGTGGCGGCTGCAGGACGTGTCCCCCGGCTTCGTACCCGCCCAGGTCACCGCGATGGACGTGTCGCTGCCGACGGCGGTGTATCCGGAAGGCAGTCAGATCTCCTTCTACGAGCAGTTGCAGCAACGGGTGCTGGCGCTGCCCGGCGTCGAGCGCGTCGGCGCCGTGAACATCCTGCCGCTGGGGAACAACTACGACAGCCGCGGCATCCAGGTCGAGGACCATCCGCGCCCCGAGGGCCAGGGGCTGTCGCCGCAGGCGCGCTCGGTCACCCCGGGCTACTTCGCGGCCATGGGCGTGCCGCTGCTGCGCGGACGGCTCTTCGACGCCCGCGATCTGGAGCAGTCGCCGCTCGTCGTCGTGGTCAGCGAGACGATGGCACGGCAGTACTGGCCGGGCCAGGATCCGATCGGCCGCCGGATCACCTTCAACAGCGGCATCCCGACCGACCAGCAGCGCGAGGTCGGCGGCGCCGGGTCGCGCGAGGTCATCGGCATCGTCGGCGACGTGCGCCACCTGGCCCTCGACGAAGCGGCAGTGCCGTTCTTCTACACGCCGCACCGCCAGCCGCCCTCGTACCACACGATGACGCTGGTCGTACGCGGCGCCGCCGACATGCCGGGCCTTGCCGCCGCAGTGCGATCCGAGCTGCGCCAGATGGACGCCGGCGTCCCGCTCTACCAGGTGCGCACCGTCGATCAGGTGCTGTCGCGTGCCGTGGCGCAGCCGCGGCTGCGCGCCTGGCTGCTGGCGCTGTTCGCGCTGCTGGCGGCGACGCTGGCGGCGCTCGGCGTCTACGGCGTGGTCAGCTACGTGGTGCAGCAGCGCACGGGCGAGATCGGGGTGCGGATGGCGCTCGGCGCCAGCCGGCAGGACGTGCTGGCGATGCTCCTCGGCCAGGGCATGCGGCCGGTGCTGGCCGGCGTGGTCGTGGGCCTGGCCGGCGCGTGGGCACTCAGCCGCACGCTGTCGGCGCTGCTCTACGGCGTCACGGCCGGCGACGCCGCCAGCTACGCCGTCGCCGCGGCCGGACTCACCTTGGCCGCGCTGGCCGCCACGCTCGTCCCGGCCCGCCGCGCCACCAGCGTCGATCCGGCCATCGCCCTGCGCGGCGACTGACATCTTCGTCAGTTCCGCCACCCGGTGCCTGGCACCGCCGCGGAGTCCGGTGCCAGGCACCGGGCGGTGGAGCTGACGGTTCTGTCAGCGCGGACGCCGGCCCAGGGCCAGCAGGTTGGCCGTGATGCGATACGCGCCGGGCACGCCGTAGGGCAGCTGGCGGTGCAGGGCGTACGCGAAGTAGGTCCACGTGCCCTTGCCGTGCGTCGCCGTCAGCCAGCCGCCGTGCTGCGGCTTCTGGCCCTTGTCGTAGGTGGCGATCATCGGGGTGTAGGCTCGGTCCCAGGTCGAGAAGAACTTCGACCCGCGCTGCTCCACCCAGCCGGCGAAATCCGCCGTCGTGATCGCGTTGGGCCACGTGAAGGCCTGGTGCGTCGGCGCCAGGATCTCGACCGGCGAGTCCTCCTCCGACACCTCCTCGGAGTTGCGCGGGTTGTCGGCGGGAAACGGCGCAAAGCGGTTGGGCACCAGCTCCAGCGTGTTGTAGAGCACGATCATGTTGCCGCCGTTCTTCACGTAGTCGAGCAGGCGCTGGTTGTAGGTCTTGAGGTCCTCGCGCACCGCATAGGCGCGCGTGCCGGTCATGATCGCGTCGAACTGCGACAGGTCGCCCGCTGCGAGTTCACGCTCGCCGAGCAGCGTCACCTGCGCGCCGAGCTGTGTGAGCCCCAGCGGCACCTGGTCGCCGACGCCCATCACGTAGCCCACCTTGAGGTCGGGCAACACGGTGACGTCGATGCCGCGCACGTCCACCGTGGACGGCCGATACAGGTAGCGCAGTTCGAGATCGCGGTGGTCGATCAGCTCGTAGCCCTCGCGGTAGCTGCGGCCATCCGCCGTGGCCACCGCCTCCACCCGGTACGGCTTGGCGTCGATCGACGACGGCGACACCACGAAGCGGTAACTCGCCCGCTCCCCCGCCCGCGCGAACGTCAACGGGTGACTGGCCGGCTCGACCTTCCAGCCCGTGGGCACCGTGAGCGCCAGCGATCCGTTGGTCGGCGCTTCGGCGTTGTGGACCACATCCACTTGCAGATCCACCCGCTTGGTCGTCGCCTTCAGCGGCACCACCGCCGTCGTCGGCGACACGGTGACGCCGAGCCGCGGCACGCTGCGCACCTCGCGCAGCACGTCGCCGTAGGGCAGTTTGGCTTCCCGCCGGCGCACCACCTCGCGCACCGTCACCGGCGACCCCTCGACCACGTAGCGGGCCACCGCCACCAGCGGCGCGGGCGACGCCGCCATGCCGAAAGCGCCCGGGGTGTCGAGCGTGTAGCGGCTCTCCTGCAGGCCGGCGCGGCGGAAGAACGGCCGCGTGCTGATCGGCGCGTCGGCCGCGACGGTCACGGCGAAGCGGCGCGGCAGCACCGAGTGGGGGGCCACCGACTCGGCGATGCCCGACTCGCCGGTCGGCGTGGCGGCCCACCCCGTCGCCGTCTGCAGCGTGATCTCGGCCGGCGCAATCGCCATCCGG
>CAYUAX010000032.1:3099-33213 GCA_964442845.1 uncultured Bifidobacteriaceae bacterium
GGCCCGCACCTCGAAGGCCTGCCCCGGAATCGGCGCCGCCATCGACGGCGGCGGGGCAAAGGCCGCAAACGGCCCGGTCGCCTCGGGCACCCCGGCCGGCTGCGCGGTGGCGGTCAGCTCCACGCCCAGGCACGTGGTGATCGCCTCCTCGGTCTGCCGCTCTTTGATGCGCAGCACGAAGAGGGCTTCGTCCTCGCCCGTGCTCTTGGCAATCGCCTCGCGGATGAACTGCAGCGCCGCGGCCAGCCCGGGCACGGCCCGCGACGGATCGGTGAAGGTGAAGTCGGCAGCGGCGCGGCCGAAGGCCCCGTCCACGCGCGCCAATTGATCGGCGACACCCTCAGGCGAGCGGCGGCCGAGCGTCGCATACAGCCCCGAGTAGCTGGTGTTGAGGCCGTCGAAGATCGACTGCTCCCGGGCCGGCGCACTCGCCACGCGCGAGCCGACGCGCGAGTAATAGCCGTAGTTGGGGCCGCCGGCGCCGGGGTTGAAGCGGCCGCTGTTCTGCGAGCGCTGGAAGCTCAGGCCGTAGCGGGCGACGTTGTCGTACGAGTCGCCCAGATACGGGCTGTACTCGCCGCTGTCGATGCGCACCGTCCAATCCTCGTTCTCGCGCACGCCGCCGATGTAGACCTTGTAGGGCTGCCACGGCCGCAGGCCCTCGGCGATCTGCTCCGGATAGATGGTCGGATCGCCGGCCAGCGTGAACGCCTGCACGGTGACCAGGCCGGCCGTCTGGTGATTGCCGTGGCCGTCGCGCTCGTTGCCCTGGAAGCGCGACAGCAGCACCCACGGACGGCTGGTGCGGATCACCCGCACCACGTCGCGCATCACGTTCTCGCGGCCCCACTTCTCGAACGCCTCTTCCAGGCGCTTCGAGAAGCCGTAGTCCACCATCGTCGTGAAGTACTGCTCGTCCACCCCGTAGTAGCGATCCGCGACGCGCAGCTCCTCGGTGCGGATCAGCCCGAGCCCGTCGAAGAGCTGCGGCCCGATGGCGTTGTCGCCCGACTCGCCGCGGTTGAGCGTCATCAGGGCCAGGCGCGCGCCGTCGCGCCGCGCCAGCCGCGTGATGACGCCGCCGTGCTCGTCGTCCGGATGCGCGGTCGTGTGCATCACGCTCGCCGTGGTCCGGGCCTTGAGGATCTTCTGCCAGGCGCCGGCCGCGCCGGCATCGGGCGCGACGCCTTGTGCCCGCGGCGCGATGGCGACAAGCGCGACCAGACCTGCTGCTACTGCCAGAACTCGCATCGATTGCCTCGACCCTTCAGCGTGAGCGCCACCACGTAGGGCAGAGCTCCAGCTCTGCCTTGGGGCGATGTCAACGGATCTCCAGGCAGCTCTAAAGAGCTGCCCTACATACGCCAGTGCGATCAGTCTAGCCGCTAGCCGCTAGCCGCCAGCCGCGTCAAGCAGCGAGCTAGAAGTAGAACTTGATAGCGAGCTGCATCTCCCTGGGATCGCCCAGCGTGCTGGTGATCGTGCCGAAGGTGCCCTGGTTCGAGACGTTGGCGGCCGGGAAGCCGTAGTTCACCCAGTTGAACAGGTTGAAGGTCTCGACGCGCAGCTCCAGGCGCTTGTCGCCGCCCAGCGCGATCGAGCGGAACAGGCTCATGTTCATCGACTTCGAGCCCGGGCCGCGCAGCGTGTTGGCGCCGCAGTTGCCGTAGGACGCGGCGGCGTTGGCGGTGAACGCCGCGCGGTCGAACCAGGCGTTCAGCGTCTGGTCGAAGCCGTCGGGCACCGGGTCGCCGATGCAGGTGGCGCGGGTGATGCGGCCGGCGCCGGTGAAGGCGGTGTCGTTGGCGGTCACCGTGAAAGGCCGGCCGTCGCTCAGCGTGAGGATGCCGTTCACCGACCAGCCGCCGAGAATCGCGGCGCCGACGCCGTCGTTCAGGAAGGGACGCCCGGCGCCGAACGGCAGCTCGTAGATCGCGCTGGCCACGAAACGGTGCGGGATGTCGAAGGCCAGCGGGCCGTAGTCCGCCGCCATGTTGTAGGCGTTCTGAGGGAAGTTGCCCACGGCGCCGCCGCCAGCGCTCAGGTGATCCAGGAAGTCGCCGAGCGCCTTGCTCCAGGTGTAGGCCAGCGTGTAGGCGAGGCCGCCGCCCATGCGCTTCTGCATCCGCACCTGCAGCGAGTCGTAGTCGGCGCGGCCGTTGGTGACGATCTGCTCCAGGAAGGCGTTGCCGTAGCCGTACTGCGCGTAGGGGAACACGACGCTGCCGTTGGGCTGCAGCACGCCCTGGTTCAGGTTGCGCAGCCGGCGGCCGTTGCGCGTGCGGTTGCCCACGTATTCGACCGCCGCCACCATCGTCGAGGTGAGCTGATATTCGGGGCCGATGCTGAACTGGTGGACGATCGGCGTGTTCTGGTCGGGATCCTGGATGCGCCACTGCACCACCGCCGGGTTCACCGTGCTGGCGTTGAGCGGCGTGAAGCCCTGGGCGAAGGTAAAAGCCGGCCGGTCGTTGCCGCTGTTGGCGCTGATCGCCGCATCGACCAGCTGCGGCAGGTTGAGCCCGAGCTGGCTCTCGCTGCCGTAGCGGTCCATCTGCTGGTAGAAGATGCCGTAGCCGCCGCGGATCACCAGCCGCGATGCCGGGTTCCACGACACGCCGACGCGCGGCGCGATGTCATTGCGATCGGGGCGGACCAGCGTGCGGTCGTAGACCGAGCCGTCCTTGGCGGTGATCACCCGGCCGGTGGCCGGATCGATGTTGGTGAGCAGGTTCGACTCGTCGAAGAGCGGGGTGAAGCGCTCGTAGCGCACGCCGGCGTTGACCGTCAGGTTGTCGCGCACGCGCCAGCTGTCCTGGGCGTAGACCTGCCAGCCGTCGGCGTACAGGTCCGGCTCGTGGAACAGCGTGAGCCGCTGCACGCTCGACAGGCCGAGCAGGAAGTCGCCGAGGCCGAAGTTGGTGTAGCGGCCGTCCGGGAAGTTCAGCTCGCCGTTGAGCGACCGCAGGTCGATGTAACGGACGCGGTCACGGCGCCGCTCGACGCCGAACTTCATGGCGTGGACACCGCGGGTCCAGGTGAGGTGCTCGGCGAACTGGAACACCTGCGAGGTCTGGAACTGCGGCCGGAAGAACGGCCCGCCGAGCCGCGCGACGCGGGCGATCGGCATATGCGGCAGGCCGCCGTAGAACCGGTCGTCGCGCGGCACGCCGCGGATGCCGTACTCGGCGTTCGAGTCGGTGCCGAACGCCGGGTGCACTGCGTCCGACCGCACCCGGTTGTAGGCGGCGCGGAACTCGCTGAACAGGCTGCTGCCGAAGATGCGCGACCAGCCGACGACGGCGTTCTGGCCGCGGATCAGGTAGTCGCTGGCGAAGTCGCCCGACGCCACCGGGTCGTTCAGGAGCGGCGGCTCGACCCGGTCGTTCTGCGAGAAGCTGTAGCGCGCGAACAGGGTGTCGCGGCCGCCGCCGATGTTGTGATCCAGCCGGACGTCGAACTGGTTGATGTCGTTGTTCAGGACGCCGTTGGAGATGAAGTTGTTGTTGAAGAATCCGGCCCCCGGCACGTTGGGCAGCGGGAAGAGGTTGATCAGGCGCGCCGCCACCGGGTCGATGCACGACGGGCTAATGGTCTTGGCGGCGGCGTTGAGGCAGCCGGCCGGGATGAACGGGTTGCTGGCGTTCATGGTGCCGGTCAGCTCGCTCAGATCGCCGGTGCGCATCCGCGCCGTCGGCACCGTGGCGGTCTGCGACAGCGCCCGCTCGGTGCGCGTCGCCTGGAAGTCGCCGAAAAAGAACGTGCGGTTGCGCACCACCGGCCCGCCCAGCGTGAAGCCGGCGATGTGCTGGTTGAACTTGCCCTTGGGCCGCTGGGCGCGGTTGTTGTCCCAGGTGTTGGCGTTGAAGGCCTCGTCGCGGAAGAACTCGAACGCCGAGCCGTGGAAGCTGTTGGTACCCTGCTTGATCGAGGCGTTGATCACCGCGCCGGCGGCCTTGCCGAACTCGGCCGAGTAGGTGCGGGTCTGCACCTTGAACTCCTGCAGGGCGTCCACCGGCGGCTGCACCACCTGGGGGCTGCGCTCCTGCAGGTTGGTCGAGAACGAGTTGTTGTCGGCGCCGTCGAGCGTGTAGTTGTTCCAGGTGGCGTAGTTGCCGTTGGCGTTGAAGAACGTGTCCTCGCCGCGGCTGGTGATGCCGGCCGGCGCGGCGACGACGCCGGGGGTCAGGAACGCCAGCTCCGAGTAACGACGGCCGAGCAGCGGCAGGTCCTGGATCTGCCGCTGGTCCACGACGTTGCCGATGTCGGCCGACTGCGTCTGCAGCAGCTCGGCGCGGCCGGTGACCGTCACCTGCTCGCTCACCGCGCCGACCTCCAGCGCGAAGTCGAGCTCCACGCGGGCCTGCACGTTGAGCCGCACGGCGTCGTAGCCGGCCTTGCGGAAGCCCGGCAGCTCGGCGGCCACGGCGTAGGTGCCGATGCGCAGGCCGGGAAAGACGAACTCGCCGCTGGTGTTGGTCACCGTCGTGGTCACCACGCCGGTGTCGGTGCGCGTGGCCGTCACGGTCACCCCCGGCAGCACCGCGCCGCTCGAGTCCTGCACGCGGCCGACGATCGTGCCGGTGTCGATCTGCGCGCTGGCCGCCGCCGGCCACAGCAGGATGGACGAGGCGAAGAGGCTGACGAGGAGGACGAGGCGCTGGCGCATGGACGGCTCCTGGAAGGCACGGCCCCCGTGAGGGAGCCCGCGGCAGTATCCCGGCGCCGCGCCGATGGAGTCAAACGCCGCCGGGACCATCGGCGGGACGACGGCCGCGGCGGTCTTCTGGTAGTACTTCCGACGTGCGCTCGGTCGCGCCGCCCGCCGTCTTCCCGCAATCGCCGTCGATCGCCCGCACGCTGGCGCGGTGTGCCGTGCCGGTGGCGGTGATTCTGCTCGTCACCACGTGGCCGTGGAGTGTCCAGGATCACTCGCACTGGTCCAGCGTGGAATGGGTGCCGTTCACGAAGTACCGGCGCCCGGGCGACTGGATCGCCAACATCGGCCTGTTCGTGCCGTTCGGCGCGGCCTACGGCTGGGGCGGCGGGGGGGGGCGCCGGGTCCGCACCGCCGTGCTGGTCGGCGTTGGCTGCTCCCTGGCCGTCGAGCTGCTGCAGGTGTTCATGCACGGACGCGCCCCGACTACCGCCGACGTGATCGCCAACGGCGTGGGCACCTGGGCCGGCGCCCGCTGGGCCTCGGCGCGGGCGAGCCGCGCCGTGCCGGTCGGCCCGCGGCCCTCGAGTTGAGCGCCTCGACCGGGTTGTCCGTGGCGTCCACGGACGATAGGCTTGCGCCGTGGCCGCGCCAGAGCCCCTCGAGCAGCTGGTCCAGCGCTGGACCGCCGGTGATCGCGACGCGTTCGACGGCATCGTCGAACTCCTCTACGACGACCTGCGGGCGATGGCGCATCGCCACCTCAGGGACGAGCGCCGCCACCACACCCTGACGACGACCGCGCTCGTCCACGAGGCGTACGTGGAGCTGGCGCGACGCAGCGGACCGGTGTGGCGGGGCCGCGGCCAGTTGTTCGCTCTCCTCAGCAAGGTGATGCGCCATGTGCTGGTCGATTACGCGCGCCGCCGCAACGCGGCCAAGCGCGGCGGCGGCGGCCTGCACCTGACCATCGACGACGCCACGCCGGGGGCCGACGCCGGCCTGCTCGAGGTGCTGGAGGTCGATCGCGCGCTGCGGCGACTGGAGACCCGCGACGCCCGGCTGGCCCGCATCGTCGAATGCCGCTTCTTCGGCGGCATGTCGGAGGCGGAGATCGCCGAGGCCGAGGCGGTGTCCACCCGCACCATCGAACGCGACTGGACGCGGGCCCGCGCCTACCTGCACACGTGGCTGGCGGCGGCAGGGGCGGAGTGCCCCGCCGAGGACGACGCGTGACGACGGCCGACGGCGCCGATCTCGCCCGCTGGCGGACCATCGACCGGCTGTTCGCCGCCGCCCTGGAGCGCGCGCCGGCGGAGCGAGCGGGGCTCGTCGCCGCGGTCGCCGGCACCGATCAGGACCTGGCCGACGCGGTCGCCGCGCTGCTGCGGGCCGAAGCCGAGTCGTCGGGGCGATTCGAAGCCCCGGCCCTGCACGTGGCCGAGGCGTTCGCGACGGAGCTGGAGACCGACGGCCGCGGCCCGCGGACCATCGGGCCCTACGCCGTGCTGCGGGTGTTGGGGCGTGGCGGGATGGGCACGGTGTACCTGGCCGAACGCCAGGGCGACGGCTTCCGCCAGCGCGTGGCGCTGAAGGTGCTGCGCCGCGGGATGGACACCGACGACCTGTTGCGCCGGTTCGTCGCCGAGCGGCACATCCTGGCGTCGCTGGCGCACCCGAACATCGCCCGGCTCTACGACGGCGGGGCCACCGCCGAGGGCCAGCCGTACCTGGCGATGGAGTACGTGGAGGGCGAGCCGATCACCGTCCACTGCGACGCCCGCAAGGCGCCGCTGCGGCGTCGGCTCGAGCTGCTGCTCGAGGTGGCCCGGGCGGTCAGCGCCGCTCACGCCAGCCTGGTCGTGCATCGTGATCTGAAGCCGTCGAACATCCTGGTCACCACCGACGGCGACGTGAAGCTGCTCGACTTCGGCATCGCCAAGCTGCTCGACGCCGCGGCCGGCGGCGAGCACACGCAGACCGGGCAGTTCCTGCTGACCCCCGATCACGCCAGCCCCGAGCAGCTGCGCGGCGAGCCGGTGACCACGGCCACCGACGTCTATCAGCTCGGGGTGCTCTGCTACCGCCTGGTGACCGGCCGGGCTCCCTACGCCGCAACGGGCCGATCGCCCGACGGTCTCAGAGCGCTGGCCGACCGTCTCGACGTGCCCCGACCGAGCGACGTGGTCGCTGCCGGCCCCGACGCCGGCGCGATAGCCGCTGCGCGCGGGGCCACGCCCGCGCAGCTCCGCCGCGGGCTGGCGGGCGATCTGGACACCGTCGTCGCCACGGCGATGCACCCCGATCCGGCCCGCCGCTACCGGTCGGCGGAAGCCCTGGCTGGCGACGTCCGCCGCTTCCTCGACGGCCGGCCAATCGCCGCGCGTCCCGATACCCTCGGGTATCGCACGCGCACGTTCCTGCGCCGCCGGCCGTGGGTGGCGCCGGTCGGCGCGGCGGCCGTGGTCTTCGTCGGCCTCTATGTGGCCACGCTGGTCCGCCACACCACCGCGCTCGAGGCCGAGCGCAACGAGGCGACGGCGCAGGCGGCGCGGGCTCAGGAGGTGCAGCGGTTCCTGGTCGATCTGTTCGCCAGCGCCGACCCATACGCACCGGCTGACCCGGCCCGCGGCCGCGGCATCACGGTGGTCGAGGCGCTCGACGTCGGCACCGCGCGGATTGCGAGCGCCTTGGCGGACCGGCCGGACGTTCGCGCCGCCATCCTGTCGTCGATCTCGCAGGTCTATCAGAACCTGGGCGTCCACGACCGCGCCCGGCCGCTGCGCGAAGAAGCGCTGGCGCTGCAGATCACGCTGCAGGGGCCGGCCTCCCGCGACGTGCGCGACAGCCTGGGCAGCCTGGCGCTCATCCGCGGCGAGCAGGGCGACGCCGATGCGGCCGGTGAGCTGCACACCCGGCGGCTGGCCCTGGCGGAAGCCGCCCGGCCGCTGGATCCGGCCGAGGTCGCCGACGCCCGCATCCGGCTGGGGCGCCATCTGATGGACCGGTCGCAGACAGAGGCGGCCGAGGCGCAGTTCACCCGGGTACTGACCGATGCCGCCGACAGGACGCCCGCGGCGGTGCGGGCGGCGGCGACGCCGGCGCTGGCCGACGTGCTGCGCGTCCGCGGCGACGCCGCGGCGTCGGAACGCCGCGCCCGGGAGGCGGTGGCCCTGGTGGACGCGTCGCTCGGCGCCGACTCGGTCGCCGGCGCGCTGGCCCGCGGCACGCTCGCCCAGACGCTGGGCGTCGTCGGCCGCGTCGAGGAGGCCGACCGGCTGTTCACGGCCGCCATCGACAGCCTGGAGCGCACGCTCGGGGCCACGCACGCGCACCGGCTGGCGACGATGAGCAACCTGAGCGTGCTGCGCCTGAACACCGGCAACCTCGAGGGCGCCGAGACGCTGCTTCGCGAGATCGTGGCCATCGGCGAGCAGGTGCTCGGGGCGCGGCATCCATCGGTGGCGGGTTACCTGCAGAACCACGCCACCGTGCTCGTGCGGCTCGGCCGCCTCGACGACGCCCGCGACCGCTACGAACGCGCCGCCGGCGTCTATCGCCAGGCACTCGGCCGCGACAACTACGCGCGGGCACTGCCGCTGCTCTCGCTGTCGGGGCTGCATCTCACCGCCCGCCGGGCGGCGGCGGCGGAAGCGGCGGCGCGCGAAGCGCTCGACATCCTGAACACGGCGCTCCCGGCGGGCCACGCGATCACCGCCGTGGCCGACTGCCGCGTGGCGCGGGCGCAGGTCGCGCTGGGCCGGGGCGGCGCGGCGGCCGAGGCGTTTGCCCGCGCAGTGCCGCCCCTGGTGACGGCCACGACCGTGCCCGAGTACCGCCGCGAGTGCCTGGACGCCGCCGCGGCGTTCCACCAGGCCCGCGGTGACCGCGCCGAAGCCGCCCGCCTGCGCGCCGCGCTCGGCGGCGCCAGCGGTTGAGCTCGCGGACCGCTGTCGGGTCGGGGCGCGCCCGTTCGCTTGGGCAGGTACGAACGACCACCCCCAAGCGAGGCATCATGCGCACCTGTTCCCGCCGTGTCATCTCCATCGGTCTGCCGGCCGTCGTCGCCGTCGGACTCTTCGTCGGCCATACCCACGCCCAGATCCAGGAGGCGTACGTGAAGCGTACGGCACCTGAGTCAGGTGACGCCTTCGGACGCAGCGTCGCCGTGTCTGGCGACAGCCTGGTGGTTGGGGCTCCGCAGACGACCAATCCGCTGGGCGCCGGCGTGGCCGTGGTGTACACGCGTGACAACGCCGGGGCGTGGGCTGTCCAGGCGTCGCTGAGTCCCGGGTTGGGAGCGCTCCAGCGGTTCGGAACCGCGGTGGCGATCGACGCCGACCTCCTCGTGATAGGGGCCGAGCGCACGACCACCACCGCACCGGAGAGCGGTGCGGCGTTCGTGTACGGGCGGGTGGCCGGCAGCTGGGCGCAGCAGACGCGCCTGCAAGCCGAATTTCCCGCCTTCGACATGGGCTTCGGCCTGGGCGTGGCCGTGTCTGGCGACACGATCGCGGTGGGCGCTCCGCGCGCCGACTCCCCAGGGCTGGTCGACAATGGCGCCGTCTACGTGTTCGTCCGCACGCCAGGGACCGGCGTCTGGACGCTGCAGGCCGTCCTCACTGCGTCCAACCTGGGCACGGGCGATCGGTTCGGCGGCCAGGTGGCCCTCGACGGCGACACGCTGGTCGTGGGCGCCGACGCCGAGGACAGCGCCGCCACCACCGTCAGCGGCGACCAGTCCAGCGGTGCGGCGACCGACGCCGGAGCGGCGTACGTCTTCACGCGCTCGGGCGGCGTGTGGACGCAGCAGGCGTACTTGAAGGGCTCCACCGCCAGCGCGGGGGACGGGTTCGGTTCGACGGTCGCGCTCGACGGCGACCGCGTCGTGGTCGGCGCGCCGGGTGACGACGATGTCGATGCGGCCAACGACAACGCCGGGGCCGCCTTCGTCTTCGCGCGCGACCCGGCGACGGGCTCCTGGGCCCAGGAGGCCGTACTGAAGCCCGCCGGCTCGCAGGCCGGCGACGCGTTCGGGTCGTCGGTGGCCATCGCCGGCAACACGGTGGCCGTCGGGGCCACTGGCGAGGACGTGACCGCGGCCGACGAAGGCGCGGTGTTCTGGTTCACCCGCGACACCGCGGGGACCTGGACCGAGCGCGGTCGGGTCTGGGCGTCCAACGCCGGCAGCGGCGACCAGTTCGGAGCGGCCGCGGCGCTGTCGGGAGACACACTGGTGGTCGGCGCGCCGGGCGAGGACAGCAACGGCAGCGGCGGCCTGGCCGACAACAGCGCGGCCGCGGCCGGCGCCGCGTACGTGTTCGCCATGCCCGACACGACGCCGGTAGATACGACGCCCCCGCTCGTCGCCGCCCCGGACGATCGGCTCGACGTCGAGGCCACGGGACCGCTGACCGACGTGGCGCTCGGCACGGCCACCGTGACCGACGACAGCGGCGAGGTGCTCACCGCGACGCCGTCGCCGGCCGGCCCGTTCCCCCTTGGCGACACCGAGGTGATCTGGAGCGCCACCGACGGCGCGGGCAACGTCGGCACCGACGGGCAGCTCGTTCGGATCGTGGACACCACCGCGCCCGTCGTCACGGCTCCGCCCGACATCGTGGCCTACGAAGGCGACGCCGTGACCCTGGGGGTCCCAACCGTCGTCGAAGCCGTGGGCGTGGCCACGGAAACCAACGACTGGACCGGCGGCGCCTTCCCTCGCGGCGATACCACGGTGACCTGGACCGTGACCGACACCTCGGGCAACAGCGGCTCGGACACCCAGGTGGTCTCGGTGCGGGAACGCCTCGACCTGTCGATCTCCGGGTTCCGCGTGACCGGGCGGGTGCGTGTCGGCCGCGCCGAAGCGGTGGGGTTCACCGTGAAAGTCAAGAACGAGAGCGCCAACGCGACCGACACCGGCCGGGTCACCATCGTCGGCACGATGAGCGGCGCCGAGATCCACCGTGTGGTGGTGGACGGCGTGTCCGATCCGCCCGGCGGCGGCGCCACCGACGTCGCGGTGCCGCCGTTCACGCCGGCGCCGGGCACGCCCGCCGGAGACATTGCGTGGCAGCTCCTGCTGGACGACGGCGACGTGGACGTGGACACGGCCTCGGCCACGACCAGGGTCGTGCCGTGACGGCGGCTGGCCTCGTGGCGCTGGGCCTGGCGACGGCCGCCGGGCTCGGCGCCGCGGCGCGGCAGCCGGCCGACCCGCGGTGGACGGCGGTCGTCCGCGGCGGCGAGCAGGTGGTCGATCTGCCCGACCTCGCGGGCAGGACGCTGGTGACGCTGGGCGTCGGTCCGGCGTTCCAGATCACCGGGGCGAGTTCGAAGGGGAAACTCGACATCGCGCTGCCGGCCCGGGGCGGCCTGACACCGGGGACCTTCGCCCCCGTGAAGTTCGCGATCACCTGGAACGAGGCCAATGTGATCTGCAGCAGCGCCCCCGGCCTGCAGGTGACCATCAGCGCCACTGGCCCGGTCCGCGGCACCTACCAGGGACCGGTGCGCTGCCGGTCACGCGCCGGTACGAGCGTGGCCTTCGACGCCAGCGTGTCGGGGGTGCTGCAGGCCAGGGGACGCCGCTCGCCGCCAGACCTTCAAGGGCGCAGGCGGTAGCGGCTCCAGAAGATGTCGCCGTAATTGTCGCAGCGGATCCCTCCCTCGGGGACACCGTCGCCATCGAAGTCGGCCGTCAGCCGCAGGAAGCCCGTCACCTCCAGGCCTCGCCCGTCCGGTGAGAAGGTCGCGGCCCGCACCTGGTCGGCGCCGGGGCCGGTGATGGCGAGCACCTGCTGAATCGCACCGCCGTGGTCGAGCATCGCGACGAAGCCTTCGCTCCTGCCGTCGGGATCGGCCGCAGCGTCGGGCCGCCCGTCGAGGTCGAGATCGAGGCGCCCCTGATAGAGCCCGCCTACCGCGATGCGATCGGCGCTGGTCGCCAGCGTCTGGATCGCGACCCGCTCCTTCTGCAGGAAGGCACGCACCCAGCGCAGGGCGCCGTCGCGGCCGAATCGCACGACAAACGGTGTCGAGGCTCCGGGAGTTGCGGTCACGTCGGCCGTGCCGTCGCCGTTCAGGTCCACCGTGCCCTGCGTGTAGCCGCTGGCGAGCAGTTCGCCGTTGGCCGCCGCGGTGAGCTGGCCGACGCGGGTGTTACCCGAGCCGAGGAGTCCGGACGCCCGGGTCAGCCGGCCAGCGGCGTCGAAGCGGGCGATGAACGGCACCGACGCCGCTCCCGGCGCCGGCAGGTCCACGGTGCCGTCGCGGTCGAGATCGACGTCGGCGCCCGAGTAGTGGCCGCCCACGTGCACTTCGCCCTCCGGGGTGACGGCGATCGCCACCCCGGCGATATCGCGACTGCTGGCCGCCACCTTGGCCCAGCGCAGCGTGCCGGTGAGATCGTAGGACGCGACGAGCAGCCCGTTGGCGGCGGTGACGGTCGCATCGACGCGTCCGTCCGAGTCGACATCGACGCCGGCCTGCACCGTCCCGGTCACGTAGACGTTGCCGGCGGCGTCCGACGCCGCCGCCCACAGCGAATCGTGCCGTTCGCCGCCGATGGCCCGCGCCCACAGCGGGTCGCCGTCGCCGCTGTAGCGCGCCAGCAAGCCGTCGGAAGCGCCGCGGGAGACGATCCGCTCGCCGGAGCGGAACTGCATGCTCTCCCCGAACGCGCCGACCATGTAGGCCCCGCCCTGGCGATCGAGCGCCACGCTGAGCGGCAGATACGATGCGGCTGGACTGCGCGGCGCACGCACCCAGGCCAGGTCGCCGCCGGGACGCCCCTTCATGATGATCGGATCGCGCCCGCCCTCGGAACGCTGGTCGATCCGGCCATCGCCGTCGAGATCGAGTGCGCCGTAGTGGCCGACGACGATGAAGCTGCCGTCGGGGAGCACGGCGACGTCGTCCCCGGAATCGCCGCAGCAGGGACCGGAGAGCGCCCCCGCCCGCTCGTAGCGAAAGCGTTCCTGACCCACGGCGGCGACTGGCGCCGCGCACACCAGGATCGTTGCGGCAGCGGCCGCGGCGGGTCGAACGGCTGCGAAGGACCGCATGGTCATCTCCTGCTGCGTAGAGCGACGATTCGCGCACCGACCCGACATCCGATCGCGACCGCCGGCAGGGTGAGCCTCCGGCGGCCGGCCGCGGGGCCGGGTACCATGGTCGGCGCGCCCGATGCCGACCGCCGACGCCTACGCCGCCTTGCGCAACCCCATCGTGCGGCGGTTCGCCGGCGGCCGCTTCGGCGCCGTGCTCGGCCTGCAGATGATCTCGGTGGCCATCGGCTGGCACCTCTACGAGCGGACCGGCAGCGCGTGGGCGCTCGGGCTGGTCGGGGCGATCGAGCTGGCGCCGGTGTTCCTGCTGCTGCCGGTCACCGGCACGGTGGCCGATCGGTTCCCGCGCCGCACCGTTGCGGCCATCGCACACTTCAGCCTGTCGCTGGCGGCCCTCGGCCTGGCGGCGATCGCCTGGGCGAACGCTCCGGTGAGGTGGATCTACGTGCTGCTCGCGGTGGTCGGCACCGGCCGGGCCTTCGCGATGCCGGCGGCGGCCACCATCCTGCCCCGTCTGCTCACTCCGCGCGAGTTCGCCAACGCCAACGCCTGGATCTCCTCGACGTTCCAGTTCGCCGCGGTGACCGGGCCGGCGCTGGCCGGCGCGCTGATCGCGGTGACCGGCACGGCGACCGCGGCGCTGCTGGTGGCCGCCGCCGGCGAGTTGCTGTTCGTGACGCAGCTGCTGCGGCTGCCGCACGTGCCGGTGCTGGCGGCGGCGCGTGAAGGCGGCTGGCACAGCGTGTTCGCCGGCTTCCGCTTCGTGCGGGGCAGCCGGATCTATCTGGCGGCCATCACGCTCGACCTGTTCGCGGTGCTGTTCGGCGGCGCCACCGCCCTGCTGCCGATCTTCGCCAAGGACATCCTGCAGGTCGGGCCGCAAGGGCTGGGGTGGCTGCGCGCCGCGCCGGCCACGGGGGCCATGCTGATGGGGTTGATCCAGACGCGACTGCCGCCGTGGCGCCGGCCGGGCCGCGTGCTGCTCACGGCGGTGGCGCTCTACGGCGTGGCGACGATCGGCCTCGGCCTGTCGCGCGACTTCTTCCTGTCGCTGGCGTGTCTCTTCGCCACCGGGCTGTGCGATTCGGTGAGCGTCGTCATCCGCCTCACGCTCGAGCAGCTCATCACCCCCGACGAGCTGCGCGGCCGCGTGTCGGCCATCAAGTCGGTGTTCGTCGGCTTCTCGAACGAGTTCGGCGCCTTCGAGAGCGGGGCCACCGCGGCGCTGTTCGGCCCGGTGGCATCGGTCGTGGGCGGCGGTCTCGCGGTGATGCTGGTCGTGGTGTCGATCCGGCGGGTCTGGCCGGAGCTGTGGCAGCTGCCGCCGCTGCACACGCTGCGCCCCGAGCCCCCCGGCTGAGCCCGACGTCTCCAGTTGTAATCGGCTCTGAGTCACTGACTCCGAGTCGTTGACTCGGAGGCGGTATCCTGTGCGCTTCAGGAGGCCCGCCCATGCGTCACTCGATGCCCCGACTCGCGCCCGTTGCCCTGCTCGTCGCCGCGGCCGCGTGTACCCAGCGGACACCCGAGCAGCAGTTGATTCACGACGTCGCCGAGGCGATGGGCGACCTGGCGCGCATCGAGCAGGCCGGCGTCCTGACCATGGAGGGCACGGGCACGCAATACAACCTCGGCCAGGACATGCGGCCGGGCCTGGCCGAGCAGACGTTCGCGGTGAGCGCGTTCAAGCGCGAGATCGATGTGGCCGGCCCGCGGATGCGGACCACGCAGACGCGCACGCCGAGGTTCCTCTACTTCCAGGGGCCGCAGGCGCAGACGCAGACCGGCGGCGTCGACGGCGACGTGGCCTACAACGTCGGCGCCAACGGCACGCCGACGCGGGCGGGGGCCGCCGCGGCCGGCGATCGCCGCGTCGACCAGCTGCACCATCCGCTGCGGCTGCTGCGCCTGGCCCTCGCCGCCGATGCCACGCTCTCGCCAGTGCGCACCGAGGGCGCCGAGCGACTCATCGACGTCACCACGTACGCCGGCCCGATCACGCTCGCCGTCGGCGCCGACAACAAGCCGACGCGCATCGTCTCGCCCGGCACGCACATCAACCTCGGCGACGTCACGCTGACGACCACCTTCGCCGACTACGCCGATGCGGGCGGCCTGCAGCTGCCGACGCGGATCGCCACCAAGGTGGACGACTTCACTACCGGCACCTACGAGGTGAAGAACACGGTGGCGGCCGGGTCGCTGGAGGCCCCCTCCGAGGCCAAGGCCGCGGCGGTGCCCGCAGCCGCGGCGCCGAACGTCACGGTGGAGGAGGTGGCGCCGGGTGTGTGGTTCCTGGCCGGCCAGTCGCACCACAGCGCCGTCGTCGCCTTCAAGGATCGGCTCGTGCTGATCGAGGCGCCGCAGAGCGAGGCGCGCTCACTGGCGACGATCGCCAAGGCCAAGGAGCTGCGGCCGGGCACGCCGCTCACCCACCTGGTGATGTCGCATCACCACTTCGATCACTCGACGGGCCTGCGCGCGGCCATCGCCGAGGGCCTCACCGTGGTGACCCAGGCCGGCAACGAGGCCTTCGTGAAGGAGATGGCGGCGCGGCCGTTCACCCGCCAGCCGGATACGCTGGCCAAGGCGCCCAGGCCCGTCACGGTCGAGGCGTTCGCCGACACCACGACGATCACCGACGGCGCCCGTCAGCTCGTGCTCTACCACGTGGCCGGCAACCCGCACAGCGACACCATGCTGATGGCCTACCTCCCGCGCGAGCGCGTGCTGATCGAGGTGGATGCCTTCAGCCCGGGCGGCACGTATCATCCCTACGCCGCGAACCTGCTGAGTCAGATTCAGACGCGCAAGCTGCGTGTCGATCGCATCGTGCCGCTGCACGGGGCGATCGTCCCGTTCAGGGCCCTGGAGGCCGCGGCCAAGCCGGCGTCGTAGGTCGAGTCCCGCTCAGTTGCCGGTGAACTCGACGGCCCAGTAGGTGGTGTAACGCGAGCCGCCGGCGATGCGCACCAGGCCGATGCCGGCGTGGTCGTGCTTCTCCTCGAGCAGGGCCGTGCGGTGCGATCGGCTGTCGAGCCAGCGCTGCACCTGGCGCAGCGCGGTGGGGCTGGTGCCGAGAATCTCGGCGAGACGGTCCCAGTCGCGGGCGTCGCGGCCGGCGATGCGCCGGTAGCGGTCCTGCAGCTTCTCGCGTTCGCGGTTGCGATGGTCGAAGTAGTTGCGGCAGGCCATGTCGGCGGCGTGCGCCATGGCCATGCGATCGAGCACCGCATCGCGGCCCAGGGCGGGGCGACGGCGCTCGGCCCGCGCCTGGTTGAGCAGCCCCAGCATCTGGCTCTGCTCGACGGGGGACGTGGTCCAGACCCGTCCGTCGGGACAGCGTCCGTTGATCGGCACCGGCGCCTCGAGTGAGAGCGTGGCGACCAGCAGGGCGACAGCAGACCACATAGCCGTACAGTCAGCCTAGCAAAAGACCTGCCGATGGCGCCGGCGCGGACGCTCAGGGCTGTGCGGCGCTCTTCGCCACCACGTCGGCTTCGGTCATGCCGAAAAGTGGCGGCGTCTCGACGCCGATCAGGCGCAGCATCAAGTAGAGCTGCCCGCGGTGGTGCGCCTCGTGCTCCGCCATCAGCTGCAGCCAGCGCCACGTCGGGATCGACGCCCCGGCCGGCGTGGTGATGCGGCGTTCGAGCGCCTCGTCGTCGAGGGTCTGCAGCACGGCCATCGACTGCTCGTGCATCGTGTCGAGGTAGGCCAGCACGCCCTCCTTGCCGTAGGCGAGCGACTTGTCGTGGCCGGGATATCGCGACGGGCGGCCGACGGCAACCTCGACGAACAGGTGCCGCTCGGCGGCGGCGAGGTGCCGGACGATGTCGGCACAGGTGAACGCCTCGGGTGTCGGGGCCCAGTCGAGCGCCGCCTCCGGGATGCGCGCGGCGAGTCGCACGGTGCGGCCGCGGGCGGTGTCGAACGCGCGGAGCAGGTCGGCGACGCGAATGGCCATAGCCGGTGGACGCAGCCGATCGAGCCGGCGGGCCGGCAGACGCCGCGTCGTCCGCAGCATACGCGACGGCGGCGCGGCGGGTAGTGGAATCGTCAAGTGATCGAGGCTGGGCACGACGAGCATCACGGGTCCCCCGCCCAGGAGAGCGACGCCGCCGCTGGCGCTCCCTCAGCCCCGCGACCAAGTAGATTACCTGCCCTACGGCACCGTGACCGCCACCTCGTTCGACGCGGCGCTCAGACCGCAGGCGCTGCGCGCGGCGACGTGCACGTAGTAGGTGCCCGGCGCGACCGACCGGGCATCGGCAGTGATCGTCGTCGCCGTGCCGACGTCGATATCGGCGAGGTTGGCGAGGCCGGGCGCGGTGCCGACGCGCAGCCGATAGCCGGCCGCGCCCAGCGGCGGCAGCCACGACAAGCGGACGACGCCGCCGGTCTTCTCCACCTCGAGACCGACCGGTGCGACATCGGCCGCGCAGCCGAGCGTGAGGACGACGTCGTAGGACGCGGGACCGGCGCCGCAGGCGTTCGTCGCGCGCACCCGCGTGTGGTACGTCCCCGGCGGCGCGGTGGCGGCGAAGGTCGTCACGCGGCCCAGCGGCTGACGCGCCAGATCGGCGCGTCCCGGGCCTGATCCGGCTTCGAGCACGTAGCCGGTGGCGCCGGGCGCGGGCGCCCACGACAGCGCGGCGAGCACGCCACCGGCCTGGCCGGTGAAGTCGGCGGGAGCAGGCGGCGGGGCGTCGCACACCGCGGGGCTGTCGATCCGCTCGAGCGTGTCGGGTGAGGCGGCGCTGGCGCCGAGCCGGTTGACGGCCCGGATGCGCACGGCGTAGAGGCCGGGCGGCACCACGGCCTGCACCTGGCCGACGTCGCCCACGTCGACGACGGCGCGGTCGGCCTCCCCCACCACGCTGCCGGCCTCGATCTGATACGACGTGGCGCCGACGACGCGCGTCCACGCCACGTGCAAGGTGCGGCCGTTGGAAGTGAGCGCCGGTCGGCCGGGTGCGGCCGGGATCGCGGTGGCGTCCGCGGTGCGGAACCGTGCCGTGAGCGTGGTCGGCACCGGCGGCGTCACGATGGCGCGCGCCGGGGCGCCGCCGTCGGACCACGCCGCGAACACCTGACGCGCGCCGGCCACGGTCTGCGCCTCGGCCGCGATGGTCCGCGCCACCCCGACCACGGCCTCGACCGTGTGCGGGGTCGGCACCATCTGGCCATCGAGCCGGAGCGCGAGGCCCGGCGGGTCGGTGTCGAGGGTCAGCGCCACCACCTGCGGATGCACGTCGCGCACCGTGGTGTGGGTGCGGCCACGGCTGTCGGCGACGGTGAGGATGAGGCGGTACCACACGTTGGCGGACGTCTCGCCCACCACCGGCACGACGAACGAGCCGGCGGCGATGCCGGCGGTGGCCGGCACGAACGGATGCGCGTGCGTGTCGTGGTGGAAGTCGACGCGCCACGTGAACGCCGCCGGCGCCAGCGGCCCGTCCTCGGGGTCGACGGCCGTGCCGGCGAACGCGATGGTCATCGCGCCGGCATAGCGGAGCGACGCGTCAGGGGCGGTGATCGTGGCGGTCGGCGCCAGGTTGGGCGTCACGCTCAGCACGGCCTCGCGGCTCAGCACGCTGCCGGCGCCGGTGGTCGCGCGGACGCGGAAGCGGGATCCGGCATCGGCGGACTGCGGCGAGGTCAGGCGATACGTGGCCGCCGTCGCCCCTGGGATGTCCATGCCGTTGCGCTGCCACTGGTACGCCACCGGAGTGGACGCGCTCGCCGCCGCGGTGAACACGGCCGGTTCACCGGGCGCCACCACGACGTCGCCGGGCTGCGTCGTGAACGCCGGCAACGTGGCGCCGTAGTCCACGCGGTACACCGCGCCGTCTTCGATGGACAGGTAGTAGAGATAGCCGTCGTGGACGCGAAGATCCACCGGCGCGGCCACGCCGAGCGCGAAGTCGGTCACGGTATCGCCGCGCGCCGGGTCGAGGCGGCGGATGAAGCCGGCGCAGAAGTCGGCGAAGAAGTAGCTGCCGACGTAGTCGGAGGGATAGCGGCCGGCGCCGGCGGTGTAGAACGCGCCGCCGGTGATCGCACACCCGCCGGTGGGCCCATGGTCGTAGGCATGCCGCGGGCTCGTGTAGTCGGGGTGCGAGACGTAGCCCTCGTTGTGCGGGTAGCCGTAGTTGGCGCCGGCGATGCCCTCGTTCACTTCCTCGAACGCGCTGCCGCCGACGTCGTTGATGAACAACGTCGGCGTGCCGCCGCCGCGGTTCACGGCGATCTTGAAGGGATTGCGCAGGCCGTAGGCCCAGATGGCGCGGTTGGCGCCGGAGGCCGTCGTGGCGAACGGGTTGTCGGCGGGAATGGCGCCGTCGGCGTCGATGCGCAGCAGCTTGCCGAAGCGGGTCGACAACGACTGCGCGGTGATGGCGCCGCGGGCGTCGTCGCCCACCGCGACGTAGAGCTTGCCGTCGACGCCGAACTCGATCGCGCCGGCGTTGTGGAGCGTCGACGTCACCGGGTCGAGTTCGAGCAGCACGCGCTCGCTGCCCGGCACCATCACGTCGCCGGCGGCGGTGAAGCGGCTGACCCGGTTGTGGATCGGCACCGCACCGGTGCCTGGCACCGTGTAATAGGCGTAGACGTAGGGCGACGCCGGAAACAGCGGATCGAGCGCGATGCCGAGCAGGCCGCGTTCGGCTTCGTCGTTGACGGCGACCGTCGCGAACGGCGCGGCCTGCAGCACGCCGTCGGCGACGACGCGGATACGGCCGGCCTTCTCACCCACGAAGATGCGGCCATCGGGCGCGATGGTCATCGCCGTCGGACTGCTGAGTCCATCGGCGACCAGCGCCGCCGAGAATCCCGCCGGCAGCAGCGTGGCCGCCCGCGATGTGGGCATCGCCGCGTCCACCCACGCCGTCAGGATGCCGAGAAGAAGCACGCGATTGCGCATCGGCGTCATCCAGCGGTGAGGGGGCCATCACCGCCGGAGGCGTGTGCAAGGTCGGCGCCAATGCCGGCGGCGGGGCAATGCGGGCTACGGCACCGTGATCGGCACCTCGGTGGACGGCGCGCCGACGCCACAGGCGCTGAGAGCCGCCACGTGCACGTAGTAGGTGCCCGGCGCCACGCCCGTGAGGTTGACCGCCAGGCTGGTCACGTTCCCCACCGCGATGTCGCCGACGTTGACCGCACCCGGCGCCGTGCCCACCCGCAGCCGATAGCCGGTGGCGCCGAGGGGCGGCAGCCAACTGAAGGTGGCGACGCCGCCGGCCTTCACGACGGTGAAACCGGCCGGCACGACCGCCTCGACGGTGCAGCCGAGCGTGATCGGCACCTCGACGGACGGCGACGACGCACCGCAGGCGTTCACCGCCCGCAGCCGCGTGTAGTAGGTGCCCGCCGGCGCGGTCGTGGTGAGCGACGTCACGTTCCCGACGCTGCTCGCCAGCAGATTGGCGAGGCCGGGGCCGCTGCCCGCCTCGAGGACATACCCGGTGGCCGCTGCCGACGCCGACCACGACAGCGCGGCCAGGAGACCGCCGGTCTGCGCGGTGTAGTTGGCGGGTGCAGCCGGTGGGGCGACGCACGACGCCGCACTGGTGATCGTGACCGATGCCTGCGACGAGGCGGCACTGGCGCCGAGTGGGTTCACCGCACGGACGCGCGCGAAGTAGGAGCCGGGCGGCACCTGCGTCTGCAGGCGATCGATGTCGCCGACATCGCCGTTGAAGAGGTTCGACAGGCCCGAGGCGGTGCCGGCCTCGAGGCGATACGACGTGGCGCCGGCGGCGCGATTCCACGACACCTGCAGCGACTGGCCGTTGGCGATCATCGCGAACCCGGTCGGCGTGGACGGCGGGCCGCTGGCCGCTACGGTGACGAAGCGCGCGGTGTAGGTCGTCGCCACCGGCGGCGTCACGATGGTGCGGCCGCGCGCGCCGCCGTCGGACCACGCGCTGAACGCGTGGCCCACGGCGCCGACCGTCTGGTCGGGCGCGTCGATGGCGCGCACCACGCCGACGACGCCGTCGAAGCTGTGGGGCGCCGTCACCGGCTGGCCGTCGAGCCGCAGCTGCAGGCCGGCCGGGCTGGTGGCGAGGGTGACGCGGACCACGCGCGGCACGATGTCGCGCTGCACCGTGGTCGTGCGGCCGCCGCTGTCGGTCACGGTGAGGAAGAGGCGGTACCACACGTTGGCCGACGTCTCGCCGCTGGTGGGAATCACGAACGTGCCGCCGGCGATGCCGCTGGTCGCCGGCAGGAACGGATGCGCGTGCGTGTCGTGATGGAAGTCCACGCGCCAGGTCAGCGCGCTGGGCGGCCGGGCGCCGTCCTCGGGATCACTGCCGGTGCCGGCGAAGGTGATGGTCTGGCCCCCGGCGTAGGTGGTGCCGGCCGTGGGCTGGGTGATGGTCGCCGTCGGCGCCTGGTTGGGGGTGACGGTGAGCACCGCCTCGTTGCTGAAGACGTTGCCGGCGCTGTTGGCGACGTTGACGCGGAAGCGGGCGCCGGTGTCGGCCCGCGTCGTCGCCGGCGTGGTGTCGCTGGCCGACGTGGCGCCGCCGATGTTCGCGCCGTTCCGTTGCCACTGATACGTGAACGGCGACGTGCCGCTCGCCACCACCGAGAACGTGGCGGTCTGACCGGGCGACACCGTGCGGTTCGCCGGATGCGTCGAGATGCCGGGCGCCACCGTGCCGTAGCGCACGCGGTAGACGGCGCCGGCGCCGCGCGCCAGGTAGTAGAGGAAGCCGTCATCGAACACCTTCAGGTCCACCGCGCCGTTGATGCCGGTGGCGAAGCCGGTGACGGCGTTCGAGGGGACGTCGATGCGGCGAATCCAGCCGGCGCAGAAGTCGGCGAAGAAGTAGTCGTTGGCGAACTCGGCTGGAAAGTTCGTCGCCGTCGCCGGGTAGAAGGCGCCGCCGGTGATCGCGCACGTCGAGGCGTCGTTGGCGTAGGCGTGAGTGGGGCGGGTGAAGTTCGGATACGTGACCGGATTGAAGTCGCCCTCGGTGGTCGGCCAGCCGTAGTTGGCGCCGGCCACGCCGGGGTTCACTTCCTCCCAGGCGCCCTGCCCGACATCGTTGATCGCCATGGTCGGCGCCGGGCCGCCCGGGTTCAACGCGAAAGTGAAGGGGTTGCGCAGGCCGAGCGCCCAGATCGCCCGATTGTCGCCGGCGGCGGTGGCGTAGAACGGGTTGTCGGTGGGAATGGTGCCGTCGGCGTTGATGCGCAGCATCTTGCCGTGGCGGTTCGCCAGCGTCTGCGCGTTGCTGCTGGTGGCGTTGTCGCCGACGGCGACGTAGAGCTTGCCGTCGGGCCCGAAGTCGATGGCGCCGCCGTTGTGATTGGTGGCCCCCGACAGCGTGTCGAGGTCCATGATCACGACCTCGCTGCCCGGCACGGCGATGTCGCCGTTGGCGGTGAAGCGGCTGATGCGGTTGTGGATCGGCGCGCTGCTGGTCGTGTAGTAGACGTAGACGTACTGGTTGACGGCGAAGTTCGGATCGAACGCCACGCCGAGCAGGCCGCGCTCGCCGCTGGCGTTGACGCTGATCGACACGAACGGCGTCGCCAGCAGCGCGCCGTCCTTGATCACGCGCAGCGCGCCGCCCTGCTGACAGACGAACAGCCGGCCGTCGGGCGCGAACTGCATCGCCGTCGGGCTGTTCAACCCGGACGCGAGCACGGTTTCGGAGAAGCCGGCGGGCAGCGTGGCGGCGCTGGCGGCGCTGGCGGCGACGGGCCCGCCGAGCAGGAGCACGAGGGCCGCGCGCACGCACGGCCGGTGGATCCAGGTGAGGAATCGAGGCATCGGGTCGTCCTCGAGGCGGGGGACGACCTCGTCCCTCGCTCTATCGGGACGGCCGGACCGATTCGACAGCCTGTCAGCGTGCGCAGCCGTGGGCCGCGGTGGCGAGCGCGTCCGGGCGGGCGCTTACGGCGCGAGCGGACGGACGACGCGACACCGCTGGATGTTGCCCTCGGTGTCGGCGCGGTATTCGAAGTAGCCCTGCCCTTGCCGCGCGGTGAAGGCGAAGCCGTCGGTCGCGTTGGCCGCGGCGCCGGCATCGGCGGCACTGCACAAGTCGCCCGGCGCAAAGCGGCGCGCGCTGCGCTCCGATACCTGCACGTCGACGGCGCGCCCCTTCATCACGCTGGCGACGTCCTGCCTGACGAGCTGCTCGGTGTCTTCGAGCGAATAGGTGCGAGCCGGCGCGGCGAAGCGCTGCGCCCCGACGGCGAGGCCCACCGCCGCCAGCATCCCGGCCACGAGCATCCAGTGCCGCCAGATCACAGGCTTCAGTCTAGTCAGGAGCGGCGCCGAGTCAACGGGCCGGACGGCGGCCGGCGCCGGCTACGGCCGCAGCGGCAACTGCCAGATTGCCGCGCTATTCCAGCGGGAGAGCTGCGTGGCCCCCCGGTCGGCCAGCCAGCGTTGCACGGTTTCGTGCTGCTCGGTTGGCCAGGCCGAGCCGTGGACGACCACGTGCGTGGCCGGCGCGAGGGCTGCCCAGGCCCCGTCGGGATCGCGCCACGGCGCCGACAGCGCCGGGACCCGGGCGCGATACGACGGCGGGAACACGCCGCTGTAGCCGTTCAGCAGCCGATGGCCGTGCGCCAGGCCGGCGGTCATGTAGCGCAGCTCGTAGGCGGGCTCGCCGAACGGCAGCTCGACCACGACGGCGGTGGCTGGCAACCGCCGCACGTCATCGTAGATGGGCGCCGGCGGCACCGCGGGGTCGAGGTAGGCCGGCACCTCGCGCAGCGCGCCGACGCCCACCGGGACGTCGCGCGGAAACGGCGCCGCCCAGTACTGGCCGAGGTGGGCCACGACCAACACGCCGGCGACGACACGGCCGAGCACGGGCGACGCGCACGCCAGCACCGCCGCGCCCATCCCGGCGAGCGCGGCCAGCGCCAGCATCATCACCATCGCCATCCGCGACGCGACCCGCAGGCCGGAGAAGCCCGGGACGGAGTCGAGCAGCAGGCCGTAGAGACCGGGCACGGCGGTCGGCGCGCCGTGCCAGCGCGGCGTCGGCCCGAGCGACAGCCACATGGCGGTCACGGCGGCGACGGCGAACAGGCCGATCGCCCAGCGCTGACGGCGCATCGACGGGCGCGGCGCGGCGGCCAACGCCACGCCGGCGAGGGCGAGCATGGGCAGCAGGTGCGCGCGGGCGGCGACGTAGGCGTCGAGCGTGAGCGACGACATCTCGACCTCCGAGCGCGGCCGGCTGATGCCGAGCGCGCGCTGCACCTCGAGGTACGGCCACAGGAACGGCGCGATGAGCGCGGTCGCGACCACGGCGGCGGCGAGTAGTGCCGTCGCCCCGCCGGTGCGGCGCCAGGCGTCGGCATGCCACAGCGCGAGCGCGGCGAAGACGGCCATCAGCGGCGTGAAATAGGCCAGGTAGTACAGGCTCGACCAGGCCGTGGCGACGAAGGCCGCGGCGGCCCCGGCCAGCGCGGCCCGCGAGCCGGTGCGCGCGAACACCAGCACGCCGGCGAGCACGAGGGGCGGCCACTGCGCGGTGAGCGTGTGCAGGTGCGACAGCGAGATCAGACGGTAGACGTTGAAGCCGTAGATCAGCCCGGCGACGAGCGCGGCGTCACGCCGTCCGGTCAGCGTGTGCACGAGCACGAACGCACCGAGGGCCGAGAGCCCGAAGCTGGCGACGAAGGCGGTGTTGTAGGCGGCGATCGGCGATCCGCCCAGCCAGTAGACCGGCAGCGCCAGCAGCGTCTGTCCGGTGAAGTGCTCCGAGTAGGCGAGCGTGCCGGTCTCGGGCGCGAAGATCGGCGCGTCCCACATGCGCGCCAGCGCCCCGAGGTCGCCGCCCGCGGCGGCCGTGAGGTGACGCGCCACCCACGCCATCACCCAGGTGACGAACAGCGGGTCGCCGAGGTCGCTCGGCAGGCTGCGGCCGAAGTCGCGCGCCAGCGGCCAGGTGACGGCGAGGGCGAGCGCGACGAACGCCAGCGTGGCGACGAGCAGATCGCGGCGGCGCAACGCGGCGGCGGGGGGCGGTGGCAGGACGGGCGTCAGGCGGCCATTATGGAACGCGTCGGACTACACTGGCCGACATGTCCTTCTCTTCGAACCTCCGACCAGTGGGTCGTGCCGGTGTCGTCGTCCGGGCCGTCGTCCCGGCACTCGTCGCGGTGGTGGCGTTGGCGATGGCCGCACCGGCCGCAGCGCAAGTGGCCTACCCCGATCCGGCGCAGCGCGTGCTCACGCATCGCGAGCAGGCGCCGCTGGTGAAGGGCTGGATCGCGAAGCGGTTCGACACGGTGCTGCCCGGACTGATGGCCCGCGAAGGCATCGACATGTGGATCGTCGTGTCGCGGGAATACAACGACGACCCGGTGTTCCGCTCCATGGCGCCGCTCACCACCTATTCGTCGCGCCGCCGCACGATTCTCGTGTTCGTCAATCCGGGCGGCGGTCAGCCGGTGGAGCGCTACTCGATCGGCCGCTTCGACTACGAGAAGCTCTACACCATGGTGCCGACGGCGAACGACGCGCAGTGGGAAGGGCTGCGCGAGCTGGTGGCGAGGAAGGATCCGAAGGTGATCGGCATCAACGAGTCGGAGCACTGGAACCACGCCGACGGCCTCACCGCGAACGAGAAGCGGCTGCTGCTGGCGGCGCTGGGCGAGAAGTACGCGGCCCGGGTGAAGAGCGCCGAGATGCTGGCCGTGGGCTGGCTCGAATACAAGCTGCCGGAGGAGCTGGAGGCGTATCGCCACGTGATGCAGGTGGCGCACCTGGTGATCCGTCAGGCGTTCTCCAACGAGGTGATCACGCCGGGCACGACCACCACGGAAGACGTGGTGTGGTGGATGCGCCAGCGCGTGGCGGAGCTGGGGCTGGGCAAGTGGTTCCACCCGTCGGTGACGATCTGGCGCCAGGGCGGCGCCAACGGCGATCCGGTGATCCGGGCCGGCGACATGCTGCACACCGACTTCGGCCTCGTCTACCTGGGCTTCTCCACCGACACGCAGCATCTGGCCTACGTGCTGAAGCCGGGCGAGACCGACGCGCCGGCCGGGCTGCGCGACGGACTGAAGGCGGCCAATCGGCTGCAGGACCTGACGATGCAGTTCGCGAAGCCGGGCCGCACCGGCAATCAGGCCCTGCGCGACACGCGGATGCAGGCGATCAAGGAAGGCCTGGTGCCGTCGATCTACTGTCACGCGGTGGGGTATCACGGCCACGCCGCCGGACCGCCGATCGGCATGACCGACTACCAGGAGGGCGTGCCGGTGCGCGGCGACTACGTGTTTCGCGCCAACACCTGGCACTCGATCGAGCTGAACGCCACGCACAAGGTGCCCGAGTGGGGCGGCCAGGACGTGCGCTTCGCGCTCGAGGAGGACGCCGCGCTCCTGCCCGACGGCACCTGGAGCTGGGTGCTGGCGCGCCAGGAGCGCTTCCACCTGATCGCGCCTGGCAACAAAATGTAGGGCAGAGCTTCAGCTCTGCCGTAATCCTTGAGACGGACGCCGGCCCGCCGGTCAGCGGCGGCCGAAGTGCTCCATGATCGCCGCCGCGTACTTGATTCCCTGCAGGTAGCGGTCGACGCGGATGTTCTCGTCGGGCGCGTGCAGGTTGGCGCCGGGATTGGCGAAGCCGGTGAGCACGCAGGGAATCCACACGTGGCGCAGGATGGCGCCTTCGGCCGACACGCCGTTGACGACCGGCGGCTCGCCGTAGACCTCGGTGGCGGCGGCGATGATCGCCTGGCTGATGTCTTCCTTCACCGAGATCTTGTAGGGCGGCTCGGCGTCGGCCGAGGCCCGCACTTCGAGGTGTCCGAAGCCGTGGCGTTCGAGGTGCGCCTTCAGCTTGCGCACGGCCGCCGCCGGCTGGATGTTCGGGATCAGCCGGAAGTCGAGCCGGGCGCGGGCCTCGTGCGGCACGATGGTCTTGGTGCCGGGTCCGGTGTAGCCGGCCATCAGGCCCTGGATGTTGGCCGTCGGCTCGTACGAGCGGGCGCGGAGGGCGTCGACGCCGTCGCGTCCGCCGGCGAACTCGGCGATGCCCCACTCGTCCTTCATCGCCTGGAGGTCGACGCGGCCGGCCTTGTCGGCGAGCTGCTGCTCGTCGTCGGGCCCGAGCTGCCAGATGCCCTCCTCCCAGCCCTCGATGAGGATGCGGCGGTCGCGGCTGAAGATGGTGTTCAGCGCCCAGACCAGCTCCCACACCGGCGCCGGCACCAGCGGAAAGTTGAGCGAGTGGACGTCGGTGCGGGCGCCGCGGGCGACGAGCTCGACGAACAGCACCGACTTGAGCCCGAGCGACACGTCGGGCACGGCGGTGCCGGTCTCCATCGAGCCGTCGAGGCAGTGCATGCCGTCGGCGGCGAGCAGCGGCGCATGGGCCGCCGCCCACGCCGCCAGGTGCGGCGATCCGATCTCCTCTTCGCCCTCGATCAGGAACTTGAGGTGGCACGGCACGTCGCCGCGCACCTGCAGGAACGCCTTGGCCGCCTTGTTGAACGCCAGCACGCCCGACTTGTTGTCGGTGGCGCCGCGGCCGTAGAGCACGCCGTCGACGATCGCCGCCGACCAGGGGCCGCCGTGCGTCCAGCGATCGAGCGGCTCGGGCGGCTGGACGTCGTAGTGCGAATAGCACAGCAGCGTCCGGGTGCCGGTGTGCGAGCGCAGGTGGCCGAACACCACCGGCGGACCGCCGCTCAGCTCGTGGAAGTCGGCCGGCAGCCCGTCGGCGTGCATCTGCGCGCGGACCAGCGTCGCGCACTCGCGCAGGCCGACGTTCTGGGCGGAAATCGACGGCTGCCGCACCAGCTGCTGCAGGTCGGCGATGCATTCGTCGGCGTGGGCATCGATCCAGTCGTAGATCGCCTGCAGACTCATCGGTGGGGCTCCTGGGACAGCTGCCAGGCGTCGAGCCGCTGGCCCGACAGGTGCAGCGGCCGGGTCGCCAGGTAGGCGAACGCCGGCGCCAGCCGCATCGGGTCGACCCACTGCGCCCGCGCCTCGGGGGGATACGTGGTCTCGGACATCGGCGTGTGCATGTACATCCCTGGCGTCACCGTGACCGAGAGGATGCCGTGCGGCGCGCCTTCGAGCGCCAGGCACTTGGAGAACCCTTCGAGGGCGTGCTTGGCGGCGCAGTAGGCGGTCTCGTTGGCGAAGCCCTGGATGCCGGAACGCGACGACACGAACACGAGCGTGCCGCGGCCGCGCGCCCGCATCGCCGGCCACACCGCCTGCGTGAGCTGGAACGCCGCCTGGATGCCGACGTCGAGCGTGGCGCGGAAGGCGGCGAGGCTGGTCGCCTCCACCGGGGCCATCCGCAGAATGGCGGCGTTGTGGATCAGCGTGTCGACCGGGACGTCGACCAGCTCGGCGATCGCCCGCGACGTGGCCGCGGCGTCGGAGAGATCGACCACCGCCGACCGCGCGCCGCCGCACGCCGCCGCCGTCGCTGCCAGGCCGTCGGCGTCGCGATCCATCAGCAGCAGCGACGCGCCGACGGCGTGGAGGTGCCGGGCGATGGCCGCGCCCAGGCCCTGCGCGGCGCCGGTGACGAGCACGGTCTGGCCGTCAAGCGCCGGCAACGCCGTGCTCCAGCCGGATCCAGCGGCGCTCGGCACCCGACCGCCGCACCGCGTCGAGCACGCGCTGAGTGGCCAGGCCGTCGGCGAAGGTGGCGCCGCGGCGCAGCGGCCGGGCGTCGCGGATCGCGCCGCACAGCTCCTGCAGCAGCGCGACGACCGAGACGTTCCAGATCCCCGGCCCGATGCCGGCCAGCCCGGCGTTCGGATCGGGCTCGGTGATGTCGTCGAACGAGCCGCCGGCCGGGGCGAACCACAGCCGCTCGTCGTCGTTGTGCAGGCGAATCGTGCCGGCCGACCCGAAGATCTGCGTGACGTTGTTCATGTTGTGGGCGGCCACGCCGGAGAGGAAGACCTGCGCCACCGCGCCGCCGGACATCTCGGCCGTGAAGTAGGCGACGTCGTCGGCCGTGGCCGTCCACCGCTCGCCGGTCGCCTTGTCGAGGCGCTGCGGCGCCATCACCGGCGCCGCCCCGGTCACCCAGGCCACCTCGCCCAGCCACCAGCGCAGCAGGTCCACCTGGTGGCTGCCGTTGGCGCCGAGGCGGCCGCCGCCCTGGTCGGCCAGACTCCACCAGTCGCCCTTCGGCCGGCTCGCCGGGTCGTTCCACGAGGGGCCGATGTTGGTGATGACGACGTGCCGCACCTCGCCGAGCGCGCCATCGGCGACGAGCGCGGCGATGCGCGCCCGGTTGGGGTTGAAACGCAGCTCGTGGTCGATCATGTGCAGCCGGCCGGCCGCCGCCGCCGCCGCCAGCATGCCCGCCGCTTCGCCGGCGTCCATCGCCGTCGGTTTCTCGCACAGCACGTGCGCGCCGTGGGCCAGCGCGGCCAGCGTCTGCGGCGCATGCTGCACGGTCGGCGTGGCGATGCACACCAGGTCGAAGCGGTGGGCGTCGAGCATCGCCCGCCAGTCGTCGTAGACGTGCGGCACGGCGAAGGCGGCCGCGGCGGCCGCGGCGCTGGCCCGCCGCGCCGAGGCGATGGCGACGACCTCGGCGTCGGGCACGTGGCGCAACGCCGGCAGGTAGGCGGCCTTGGCGAAGCTGGCGCCGATGATGCCGATCTTCATGCGTCCCCTCTCATCCCCGTTCCCGCAGTCGCGGATCGAGCACGTCGCGGAGCCAGTCGCCGAGCAGGTTGAAGCTGAGCACCGTCAGCATGATGGCCAGTCCCGGGAACACCGCCAGCCACCACTTGTTGGCCAGCAGCGTGTCGCGGCTCTCGGCCAGCATGCTGCCCCACGTCGGCACCGACGGCGGCACGCCGAGGCCGAGGAACGACAGCGACGCCTCGGTCAGGATCACGCTGGCGACGTTGAACGAGGCGATCACGATCAGCGGCGCGACCAGGTTCGGCAGGATGGTGCGGACCAGGATCGTCGCCGTCCCGTCGCCGAGCGCTCGTGCCGCTTCGACGAACTCCGTCTCGCGCAGCCGCAGGGTCTCGGCGCGCACGATGCGCGCGTAGGTCACCCACTGGCCGATGCCGAGCACGAGCACGAGGTTGACCAGGCCGGGGCCGAGCACCACCAGGAACAGGATGGCAAGCAGCACGAACGGAAACGCCAGCTGCACGTCGCCGAGCCGCATCGTCACGTCGTCGACCCAGCCGCCGCGATAACCGGCGATCATCCCGGCGGCGACGCCGAGGACGCCGCCGACGACGATCGCCGCCAGCCCGACCAGCAGCGAGACGCGGGCGCCGTAGAGCAGACGCGACAGCACGTCGCGGCCGAGCCCGTCCGAGCCGAGCCAGTAGGTGGCGCCGGCCGGGGCGGCGACCAGCGGCGGCGACAACCGGGCGTTGAGGC